>JBBQDY010000480.1:0-2601 GCA_038320155.1 Cytophagales bacterium | reverse complement strand
GTGGGTTTACCTTTTGGTGATTTTGAATATACCATTACCGGCGTGTTCGATGATGAGCAAGTCAAATCCCATATTGATTCGAACTTTTTTCTCTCAATGGAAAACAATGACCTGGGAAATGCAGTCGAAACTATGACTAATTGGGCTACAAACAATATTTTCTACACTTATGTAAAAGTTCGTCCTGGGACAGATTACAAAGCTTTTGAAGAAAATCTAGAGGCCTTTTTCAATAGGAATGGAGCCGTAGACTTGAAGGCTCAGGGAGTTCGAAAAAGCCTTTTTTTACAGCCGGTGCAGGAGATCTATTTACATTCTGATTTGGAATATGAGCTGGGTAAGACAGGCAACATCACCACATTATATGTATTTGGATCGGTGGCAGGTTTCATCTTGCTGATCGCTTGTATCAACTTTATGAATCTGGCCACGGCAAGATCTGAAAAGCGGTCCAAGGAAGTTGGGATACGTAAATTATTGGGTGCAAATCGTAGCGCTTTGATCAGGCAGTTTTTGGGTGAATCCCTGATAGTTTCAATGATAGGTTTGGTGATTGCCATATTACTGGCTTCCATTTTGATTTCATTTTTCAATCAAATGACTGGTAAAGAGTTGGAGCTGTATGAGCGTATTTCACCGATTCTCGCCCTTGTTGGGCTTGCAATACTTGCAGGTTTGGCGGCAGGTGTTTATCCGGCATTTTTCCTTTCCGGTTTTTCACCATCCACTGTGTTGAAAGGGAAGTTTAGAGGCAAAATATCCGGAATTACATTGAGGCAAGTCTTGGTAGTATTTCAGTTTACCGTTACCTCTGTGTTGATTTTGATGGTATTTGTGATCAATAACCAGATGAATTTTACCCAGACTCAGGATCTTGGGTTTGAAAAGGCGCAGCAATTAGTTGTTCCGCTTCAAAGTACCGATGCATCGGAGAAGTATGAGACACTGAAAACAGAATTGCTTAAGAATTCGGCTATCAAATCTGTCACCGTAGCCACAACCTACCCGGGAATAGAATCCATCGAAAGTATGCTTTTCTATGCTGATGGAAAATCTGCAGAGGATGTGGTCAATATCACGTATGCGAATGTGGGCAATGATTTTTTGGAGACCTTGGGATTTAAGCTGCTGGAAGGAAGGTCCTTTACCGATGAACTTACTTCTGATCTGCCAATGATGATCCTCAATGAATCGGCGGTCAAGGCTTTGGGCTATCAGACTGCTGATGCGGTTGGGAGAAAAATTCATTTCGAATGGCGAGGGGAGCTCAGTACGCTGGAGATCGCAGGGGTAGTAAAAGACTTTAATTTTCAAAGTTTACACAGTGAAATCCAACCTTACGGATTTATCAAATCCCCCAATGGAGGCCATCTGATTGCCAATTTTCAGGGAGGAAATGTCAATGAGGTTTTGGCAAGTGTTGGATCGATATGGGAGAATTCCGGTATAGCGGACCCTTTTGTCTATTCGTTTATTGATCAGGATTTTCAAAGAAATTATGAGAAAGAAGAGCGTACGGCTCAGATGATTATCAGTTTTGCTTTGCTGGCATTATTTATCGCCTGTTTGGGGCTATTTGGGTTGACTGCATTTATGACAGAGCAGCGTACCAAAGAGATTGGTATCCGAAAAACTATGGGAGCTAGTGAGTGGGCAATCGTTAAATTGTTATCAGGAGATTTTGGGAAAACAGTGATTATTGCCATCCTAATTTCTTTACCATTAAGCGCTTACCTCGCCGGGAATTGGCTACAAAATTTCGCTTTCCATATCAATCTAGAATGGTGGTATTTCGCCCTTTCAGGATTTGTCTGCTTGCTGATTGCGACGGTCACAGTAAGTTTCCAATCCATCAAAGCTGCCTTGATGAATCCAGTGGAGAGTCTGAAAAGCGAGTAAAGGTGAAAGTCAGAAAGTTGAAGTGAGAAGGTTGAAAGGGTTTGGGATTTTAGAAGTCAGAATGCTAAAATCAGAAAGCTAAAATCAGAAAGCTGAAACCTCAAAGCAGGCAGCTACATAAAAACGCGATAACCCAGATCAGATACACATAAAAACCTTGAAAATAATGAATGCTGAATGATGAATATCGAATAATGAAGTGCTGCAAATCCAACTGGGCGCCACACGGATTGTATATCGGAAATGCTATCCAAGCACGATCTGAATTGGACGGTTTATTTCATTGGGTCTCCTACGGAGAATTTTGTTCCGATCACTTTTGTGGATAAGAAAAGTAAGGAACTCATGAAGGTGAAGAGTAATAGATAAATGCGAGATAAAAGTTGTTTATAAAGTAAAGGAACAGATCTTAAAACTGCTTTTGAAGGAACTTGAAAAGCATCCTGAAGGGACGCTAGATGGGTAGCCCCGGTCCCGATGAATATCGGGATCAATCCCGGGTTCGGAAATTACCGGATGGTTTTGTTTTGGCCGAATAGGCGCCGATATAGAAAGCGATGTGCCGCCAAAACCAAAGGAGTCATGTTTATTAGAATTACAAATTCCCTTGGATAGTAAAGCGTAATTCTAAACTACGCTTAGCAGGGGCAAAGAATGGATGAAGGTATAAAATAGCTGAATGTCGATCCGTGGGAAAACTTA
>JBBQDY010000479.1:0-2605 GCA_038320155.1 Cytophagales bacterium | reverse complement strand
GGTTCTTATTATGTGATATTTTTCACATTTTTGGTTCTTAATACGTGATATATGTTTTTCGAGCGAACCATACACCAGAAGCTAGTGGCCTGGAGCCAACGAGAAAAGCCAAAACCTCTGCTGCTAAAAGGAGCAAGGCAGGTTGGGAAAACTTCTATTTTGAAGCATTTTGGAGGTAAAAATTATACCAACACTGCATACTTCAATTTCGATAAGCAACCCGATCTCAAGCAGTTTTTCGAAGTAAGTAAGGATCCCGGTCAACTTATTCAAAATCTCTCATTGGTGATTGGGTTCTCCATTGAGCCAAAAAATACACTGATCATTCTGGATGAGATTCAGGAATGTAAAGAGGCATTGAATTCCCTGAAGTATTTTGAAGAGTCTAAACTTGCCTTCCATGTCATTGGTGCAGGATCACTTCTTGGAGTTACGCTGGGTAATCAAGCTTCTTTTCCAGTGGGAAAGGTTGATTTTTTAGAAATGTATCCACTTACTTTTTTGGAGTTTTTGAAAGAGAAAGATCCAGATATGGCTCAATACATTCGTTCAATAAAGGAGCTCACACCTATCCCAGACTTTTTTTTCAATCGAATAGTGGAAAGCTTCCGTCTGTTTATCCTTTCGGGTGGAATGCCTGAGCCAGCCCGAGAAATGGCCGAAACGGGAGATTTACAAAGAGTAGAGGAGATCTTGGGGAGCATCAATCTTTCCTACCAACTTGATTTCTCCAAGCACGTAGCTGCCAAAGATATTCAAAAGATAAATTATGTGTGGGATTCTATTCCGTCACAATTGGGTAAGGAAAATAAGAAATTTCTCTTTCAAGTGGTAAAGCCAGGAGCCCGGGCGAGAGAATACGAAGATGCGTTGACTTGGTTGATTCAGGCGGGGCTAGTTTACAAAGTGTCGCGAGTCACTAAAGCTGGAATACCATTATCAGCATACAAAGATCTTTCTGCTTTTAAAATCTACTTTTTGGATGTAGGGATACTTCGAAAAAAAGCCGGATTGGATGCCAGATCGGTTCTACAGCCCAATGATTTGTTTACAGAATTTAAGGGTTCTCTAGCAGAAAATTATGTCTTGCAATCACTCTTGGCCCAATTTGAAAATGCTCCTGCTTATTGGACTTCCGATGGGAAAGCTGAACTGGACTTTTTACTACAAGCGGAAGGCGAACTAATTCCGATTGAAGTCAAATCAGGCGAGACGATTCGTGGAAAGAGTATGGCAACCTATGATTCTACTTACAACCCTAAAATAAAAGTCCGTTACTCCATGCGAAACTTAATGAGACAAGAGAATCTGCTGAATATCCCGCTGTTTCTTTGTGATCGAACTTTGGATTTCTTAAAAATGAGCTTTGATATAGAATAGGAAAGTTGTTTCCATCTAAGGTACAAGGAATCTCTTCGAAAATCTTTTTTAGTTGAACCACATAGTTCACATAGAAAACATAGTTTTTTAGATTATTTGTAGTGGAACGGAAAAATCTAAAGTTTATGACCTCCTTAAAAATCTAAAATAGCCTTCAGTTTCCACTGAATTTCTTTCGCTTTTTCGCTGTTTAATTTTCCTAATCTTTCAAGAAATCGGCGATTGTCCAAAGCTCGAATTTGATCGATTAATATCTCAAATACTTTATCCAAGCCTGTTTCTTTATGAGCTATTCGAACTCGAAGAATATTCTCTTCGTGGCTAATTTGACTGGTAACCGGACAGATCAAAGTAGAAGGATGATTCACCTGCTTAAGCAGATTTGTTTGAATAACTACAGCAGGTCGAATTTTTCCGGGTTCGGTGCCTCTTGGTGGATTTAAGTCTACCAGCCAAATCTCAAATTGTTCCTTCATCGATCAGTCGATCAAATTCTTCATTGATAAGAATTGAGGAGTCCCTTACTGATGAGGATGCTGTTTTATAAGCATTGGCTAACTTTTTTCGCTTTTGAAACCGGTTATAAAAATCCAGTGCTTCGTTGATATAGCGATTTCGTGCGATACCTTTTAGGCGTACCATTTCTTCTGTTTCTTCGAAGATGTTTTCGTCCAGTTTTAGCGAAAGAGTTTTCATAATTCCAATATAAGTGATACTTATAGTATATACCGAATTATACTCAAAAAGCTTCTGGTGTTGAGTTTTATCTTTTGCTTATTCAGGCACTAAGAAGTGACTTTCAGACAAGCCAAATAGTCAAAATTTGTATATTGTTTCTATCGCTTTATCCTCTTTTGATCAATGGCTATCTGCGTCTTTTTCTGTGAAAATCAGCGGGAAAAACAAATCACTTCTGATCCACTCCCGTCATTTCCCAATGTGTCAGCGACACCGGAATACTTCCAATCGCATTTATCTGATCAAAGAAATCCTTGAGTTTGAATTCTTCCCCTTTTACCTCCTTAATCCGAGCATAATCCGCCATCGCATTTTCCAATAAATACTTGCCGGTGATGTAGCTACTTCCGTATCCTGGCTGACGCATATAAAGGTGTTGCTCAAACAACAGCAGTTCCTTTTCCGTCTTCATCCAGCCTCTTGGCGTATAGTTGGAATGAATTCCTCCCGCTTCAACCATCGTCATTTCATTTGCTTGGGCGTAGAG
>JBBQDY010000478.1:0-2608 GCA_038320155.1 Cytophagales bacterium | reverse complement strand
TTGATTGCTGATTTAAAAGCTGGTGGTTATGGCTATGCCTATCCGATCATCGAGCCGGCCAAAGTCAGTTCAGCGTGGGCTCTTCGGGCCGCTGGTTTGGGTTTGCTGGGGAATATGCCTGGCGATCCAAAAGCTGTTGCCTGTATCGAAGACACTGCTGTGGATATCGAAGACTTAGCCGACTATATCGACGAGGTGGATGAGATGATGGCTGGTTTCGATCAGAAACCAGTACACTATGCTCATGCAGGAGCTGGTGAGATTCACCTACGCCCGATTTTGGACTTGAAGAAGTCCGCCGATGTGGAAGAGTTTTATAAGATTTCTGAAGCCTCTGCAAGATTAGTGAAGAAGTATCAAGGTTCGCTTTCAGGTGAACATGGTGACGGTCGAGTTCGAGCAGCTTTTATCCCTTTGATGGTGGGAGAAAAGAATTACGAACTTTTCCGTAGGATCAAATATAACTGGGATCCAAAAAACATTTTCAACCCAGGCAAAATCGTAGATGCAGCGCCGATGAATCAATTTCTCCGGTACCAACCCGATTTGAAAACTCCCGAGCAGAAAACGCTTTTGGACTTTTCAAGCGTTGGTGGAATTCTGCGGTTGGCCGAGAAATGTAACGGTTCGGGAGACTGCAGAAAGCTGCCTGAATCCGGAGGTACGATGTGTCCGAGCTATATGGCTACGCGAAATGAGAAGGATACAACTCGTGGTCGAGCCAATGTCCTTCGGGAATTTTTGACCATGGATAACAAGGAGAATGCTTTTGACCATCCGGAGATCAAGGAAGCAATGGACCTTTGTTTGTCTTGCAAAGGCTGTACTTCCGAGTGCCCTTCCAATGTGGACATGGCGAGTATGAAGGCTGAGTTTCTTTATCAATACCAGAAAACGCATGGTGTTCCACTTCGCTCAAGAGCTTTTGCCTACATCAATGAGTTGAACCAATTAGGGTCGATTGTGCCTGGAATCGCTAATTTCTTTTTGAGTAATTCATTTACTGGCGGATTGATGAAGTCATTTCTAGGAGTAGCTCCGAGTCGAAATCTTCCAGAAATCAGCTCAATTAGCCTTCGGAAATGGTATGCTAAAAATTACGATTCTCTTCCAAGTGTAGGGAAGACCATCAAGACGGTTTATTTCTTTGTCGACGAATTTACCAACCACAATGATACCGCAATTGGAATCAAGGCAATTTCACTTTTGAAAAAACTTGGCTATGAGGTAAGAGTAGTCGATCACGAAGAAAGCGGGCGATCTGCGTTATCCAAGGGGCTTTTACCGAAGGCGAAAAAACATGCCGAAGCCAATGTTCGGATCTTCGATAAACTGATTGATGGAAATACGCCGTTGATCGGCTTGGAGCCTTCGGCGATTTTGAGTTTCCGCGATGAGTATCCAAAAATTGTGTCTGCTGATTTGGTGCCTGCGGCAAAAAAGCTAAAGTTTCATGTGAAGTTGATCGATGAGTTTTTGGGACAGGAGATCGCTGCCGGGAATATCAAATCGGATTCTTTTACGAGCAAAAGCCAAAAAATCAAGCTTCATGGACATTGCCACCAAAAAGCACTTTCTTCGATCAATTGGACACAAAAATTGCTTACGCTACCTGAAAATTACAAAGTGGAAACGATCCCAAGCGGATGCTGCGGCATGGCTGGAAGTTTTGGTTATGAGGTGGAGCATTACGAAGTTTCCCAACAAGTAGGGGAGTTGGTGCTGTTTCCCGCAGTACGAAAAGCCGACATAGACACGTTGATTGCAGCACCAGGGACCTCTTGTAGGCATCAGATAGAAGATGGAACTGGCCGAAAAGCGATGCATCCAGTGGAGATACTTTGGGAAGCAATCAAATAGTTCTTTATAAGCTATTTATGCTCTATTACGAAAAGTTTTTGAATTTGAAATTTGCTTTCAACCTATATCTTTTCCCTTTCTAAAATGCTTATTTTTGATAGTACAGCTATGAATTAAATTTTGAATCTATGGCAATCAAAGAATATAGAATTCCTCAAAAAGAAAAATTCAGCTTATCAGCGTTGAACGAACCCGATGGACGGTCGCTGGATTATACCTATGCTGATTACCTCAAATGGGACTTTGAGGAGATCGTGGAGTTGATCAAAGGAAAGATTTTTACCAAAGCGGCTGCCCCTAATCGAAGGCATCAGGAGGTTTCTGGAAATCTTTCAGCTCGTTTATGGAATTATCTTAAAATCCACCCATGCAAAGTTTATACAGCACCATTTGAAGTTCGGTTTTCGAAAAATCCGGATTACTCAAAAACAGATTCGGTAGTACAGCCGGATATTTCTGTCATCTGTGACCTGTCCAAATTGGATGATAAAGGCTGTTGGGGTGCGCCAGATCTGATCGTGGAGATTCTTTCCCCCGGAAATAGTCGGGTGGAAGTCCAAAATAAGTATGAACTCTACCAAGAATTTGGTGTAAGGGAATATTGGGTTGTACATCCAACGGATTGCACAGTGTTGATCTACACGCTAATCCAAGGAAAATTCCAGCCATCCAGACTTTTTACCTCGGGAGATCGCGTTGAATCCATCGTGCTTCCAGGTTTTGAACTTGATTTGGAGGCTATTTTTGT
>JBBQDY010000477.1:0-2615 GCA_038320155.1 Cytophagales bacterium | reverse complement strand
CTCGATCTCTGCTGCTGCGGTTTCTCCTTCTTCCAAAGTCCTGCTGACCAGCATCACATTACTTCCCGCAGATGCCAATCCTGCGGCCATAGCTTGGCCAAGCCCTTTGGAACCTCCGGTGATAATTGCAGCTTGCCCGCTGAGGTCGAAAAGTTTAACTCCTGGTAATTCGGTGAAATCGGTTGGTTGTGACATTTTGGATATATGATTTGTGAATTATGATTTGATAAGTCGGAAAGCTAAGGTTAGAAGTCTGAAAGCTAAGGTTAGAAGTCTGAAAGCTAAAGTTAGAAAGCTGAAATTTGAAATTTGAAATTTTGATGTTTTTGCTTTTTGAATCTTGGCTCTAATTTCTTGATTCTAAAATCTAGCTATCTGATACTTTCATCTGCTCTTTCTCTCCGAAAATGCTCCGTTTCCATCCTCCCGAAAGGATTGTGAATTCCTAATTGACATTCCGGCGGGAGGGAATCGCAACTTACTTATTTCTACCCCCGGTTCCGCAAGCTCCACCGAGGGCTCCGCCGCGGCGGACAGGTATTCATGGTTAAACCCCCGCCACGGCGGGCAGGCATTTCAGGGTTAGCAGAATCTAAATTCTTTGGACTTTAGACTTTGTACAAAGATCTTGATTCTCCCCTCTTGGTTCTTGATTCTAAAGTCTTGATTCTGAAATCTTGGCTCTAAAATCTTGATACTAATATCTAGCTACTTGATACTTCTAAATCACTTTTCTACTATACTTCAAACATTCCAGCACATTTGCTTCTTCGAAAGCTAATCTCCCTTCTGAATCCAGATTACTTGTACTTGGAAGTTGAGATTTGAATTCCTTCTTTTCAATCATAGCCATCATTTTTTCAAAATCCTTCCCTTTCATTTCCTCAAATGTTGCCCAATAATCCTCAGTCAAGCATGGAATTTTCAAAGGATCCCGTGTGATCATTTCCAAGCTGAAGGTGATGGCAGGATTATATTTTCGGCAGAGGTTTACACCAGCTTTCACATCTACGATTCCCTCGCCAAGTGGAACTTCCGAAAGCAAAAATCCATCTGAATACTTTTTCACGCCCATATCTTTTATATGAGTAGAAAAAGCCAGCGGAGCAAGAGTCTTAATAACTTCATCAGGATCTTCGAGCAGCGAAACATTATTACCAAAATCAAGCGTTACTCCAAGCCACTCACTATCAAAATCTCGGATAATAGCTGCCAGTTCGGCGGCTTTCCAATCTTTATGATTTTCAATCGCAAGCTTCATCTTATGCCTTTGCAAAACAGGAATTGCCAAATGCATAGACTGCAACGCTTTGCTTTTAAATGCTTGAAATTCTTCAGCTGAATGGAAATTTTCATATCGACGACCACTCAAACAGGCTGTTCGCAGGACTTTTGCCCCAGCCTCTTTCGCTGATTTGACTTCGGATTCAAAAGCAGGAACTTCCTCCTTTGTCTTTGGCAATCCAATACTTCCTTCGATATACATTCCAAGCTTTTCGCGCTGATCTCGCACTTTTTTAGCAAAGTCATTTTGCCATCCATTCACTCCGACTTGGATTCCTCCTGCACCGATCTGATGACAGTGATTCATGAGATCTATCGCATCAACAAAACCCGGATAGGTGCTACTATTAACTTTCGAATGCCACCTTGCCCCATAAGAGTGAACCACAATTCCCATTGGAATATCCTTCATGAAATCCGGGATAATCGGAAATGCTAATGCCACTAATCCCACGCTGGAAGTTTTCAAAAAACTTCTTCGCTCTTGTTGTGTACTTTGAAATGTCTTTTTCATTTGTGATGGGTATGGGAAGTTATTCAGATTTAGCCGGTGCCAATGACTCAATATGCTTATTCAATTCGGCCGGACTCCAAGGATAAACACGCCCTTGAGAAGTATGCCTTGTTCCTGAGACAAGTCCACGAGTAATAGGTGGAGCGGTATTTCCCCATTCGTTTCGCACGTAGGTTAAGATCGCCGCAATGCTTGCATCATCCATCGTGGAGTGTGAAGGCATGACGGTCAAAATCTCCGGAGCATCGTATTTCTTTCCATCCACCTCGATTGGCCCTTCTATTCCATGCAGAATAATCAATGCTAATCGCTTCTCATCTCCCAGAACCCAATCTGAAGCTACCAAAGGCGGAGCCATTCGCTGCACTCCTTTACCATTGGAACCATGGCATCCTGCGCAACTCACGAGATATTTTTTTCGGCCTTCGGCAAATTGAATCTGAGCTTTTTCATCCAAAGAATTACTTGAAGCAACGGCAACCGATGGCACATAACCTGGCCAGCTAAAGCGCCTTTTCAGCGTTTCCAATTTGTTTCGATCGATTGGCAGATCATTTCGCTGAAACAATTGAGGTTCAGCGGTCAGCATTACTGCTTGTTGTTTCTGCGAATTTCCAGCTTGTATGGCCATTCCTGTTAAAACAGTCTGCTGCTTCCAATCCATTTTCGAACTCCCTTCTTCCACTCTTGCCAAAAGTGATTTGATGCCTTGACTGTCCCCAGATTTCATAATAGCGGCTGTCAAAGTCTCTAAGAAAATCTCCTTGTTTTGATTTGCGTTTTCCCAATTCGGTGATTCCCAAAGTCGAGCTAAGAA
>JBBQDY010000476.1:0-2616 GCA_038320155.1 Cytophagales bacterium | reverse complement strand
CCCTATCGTCAGTCGGAGCGAAAATCAATGTACATGCAATATGCGCTGGACCTAGTAGAAAAAGGTCATGCCTATTATGCATTTGATACTTCCGAGGAACTAGAAGCCATGCGGGAACGCCTGACTGCTGCTCGAGTGGTACAGCCACAATACAATAGCATCACACGAACCCAAATGAAAAACTCGCTGACACTTTCAGAAGAAGATGTAGCAGCTCGGTTAGCTTCTGGCGATCCCTATGTGATCCGTGTAAAAATCCCTCGCAAAGAAGAAGTACGTCTCCATGATATGATCCGCGGTTGGGTGATGGTCCACTCCTCCACCTTAGACGATAAGGTACTGATGAAGTCGGATGGAATGCCTACTTACCACTTAGCAAACATTGTGGATGATCACTTGATGCGCATCACTCACGTGATTCGTGGCGAGGAGTGGCTTCCATCAGCTCCACTTCACGTGTTGCTCTACAAGTTTTTTGGCTGGGAAGACACCATGCCTGAATTTGCACACTTACCACTTTTGCTCAAGCCCGATGGAAATGGAAAGCTTTCCAAGCGGGACGGAGACAAATTGGGATTCCCGGTTTTCCCAATCGATTGGAAAAATCAAGAAACTGGAGAGACTGCCGCTGGTTTCCGAGAGCAAGGTTATTTACCGGATTCCTTCCTGAATTTCTTAGCTTTCTTGGGCTGGAACCCGGGCGACGAGCGCGAGATTTTCTCGATGGAAGATTTGATCGAGGCATTTTCGATCGAACGAATCGGGAAGTCAGGAACCAAGTTTGACATAGCTAAGGCAAAATGGTACAATGAACAATACATCCGTGCCATGCCAATTTCGGACTTAGCGAAATTCTTTACCGCTGATGCCGCTGCTGATGGAGTACAAGTCGCGGGCGTAAAGGCAGAGTCGATTGTTCAAATATTGCGGGAGCGGGTTACTTTCCCTGCTGAACTATGGACTCAAGGAAAATTTATAGTGCTTCCATTGGAGCATTTCGACGAAGATATTGCTTCCAAGAAATGGAATCAAGATGCGGTAAAAGTCCTTTCAGCTTATGCCCAATCACTGGAAAACTTCACTGGAGAATTTGATTCCTCAACTGCCAAAAGTATCTTAGAATCTGCCGCTGATTCTGAGCAGATTAAACTTGGAAAAGTGATGCAGGCAGTTCGCTTAGCTACCACAGGTTCTGGCGTAGGTCCAGGACTGATGGAGGTATTCGCGATATTAGGTACTGAAGAATTAGCCAAGCGCATCCGATTTGCGTTAGCTTCCTTAACTGTAATCGATTAAATAAAAAGTCATGGCCAAGAAAAAAAAGAAAGACGTAGATCCTAAAGTACACGATGAACTTAAAGGCTTCAAAATGGAAATCAATTCCTTTGGGGAGATTTCATCCTCTTTCTCCATCGACAAGATCAATGAGTTTCTCAATAAAAACGTCGAAGACAAAAAGCTAAAAGATCGAGACGATTTGGATGACTTGAAAAAGGTTAAGAAACCTAAATCTTAAAAAACTTAAAAGTTTCAAACTAAAAGCTCCAAACTGGGGCTTTTTTTATTAAACTTAGCTTTAATTTAATTTGGAACCAGCTTACACATGATGCGAATTCTTTGCTTTTTTGTTTTGTGGTCAGTTTCTGGATTTACTTTTTCCCAAACTGGCTCTTTGAGAGGACTAGCAATAGATCAGGAAACCCAACTTCCGATTCTCAATTGCCATATTTTTGTCCCGAATACTTCCTTTCAAACCTACTCAGACTCACTTGGGAATTATATCCTCGTGGGAATTCCTCCGGGAAAATGGGCCGTTCATTCGACAAAAGAAGGCTATACCTATCTCCAAGATAGTCTTGAGTTCAGATTGGGGATTTCCATTGAATTCCCAATTGTACTCAAGCAAAACTCAAGCTCTAGTCCAAAAGGGAATGCACTTGGAGAGAAGAAAAATGACAAGCTTCTGGCTGAATTGGAAAAGCGCTTATTCACAAACAACCCAAACTTGAGTCCGAAAATCCTAAATCCCGAGTCGGTTTTTCTGGAATCATTAGGTAAAAAAATAACCCGGGTGAGTTCCTTAGGCCCTATTTACATCAACATTTCGGAAACAGGTTATTTGGTCACTATGTATCCTGAGCCATTCATTCTAGAGGATACGAATGAAAAAATAAAAGCCACCTATACCTATTTCGAACTTCCAGTTGAAACTGCAGAACAGCTGAAAGGCATCCAGGCTAATCGTATACGCGTATTTGAAAGTTCCCCAAATGCAGCGTTAATCCAGTTGATTTCTGGAGAGCTTGACGCTTTTCCGGCAGATCCAGAGCCGAAGGTTTCATTTGGATCAGTTGATGGTGAATACCTCTTGGAGTTTAATCATCCGCTGGAGTTAAAACTCAAAAATGGAAAATCCGCTTCTATTTCTTACAATTCAACCTCACTTCCACTGCGGATTAACGGAGCTGTGGTCAATGAAAATCAGCTCATTTTGGGAGGGGCATTTACCGAAGCGAATTCGATTTTTTCGCTCCCACAAAATTTCAATCCAGAGAAAATCACCCGCTTGGCCAACCTGGAACGAAATGCAGAAGCCATGCAAGAACGTGTCTTCGT
>JBBQDY010000475.1:0-2620 GCA_038320155.1 Cytophagales bacterium | reverse complement strand
GCCATCGATCGGATCTGTAAAATCAAGGGAATCAACCCCAAAAAGCATAATTTCTCCATGATCTGTGCTGATCTGAGTAATATTTCTGAGTTCACCCGAATCATCACCAAGCCAGTTTTCAAATTAATGAAAAAGGCTTTTCCAGGTCCGTTTACTTTTATTCTCGATGCGAGCAATCAGGTTCCCAAGATTCTGCACAGCAAGAAAAAAACCATCGGCATCCGAATTCCAAATCATAGCATTCCACTTCTTTTGGTTAAAGAACTTGGTAATCCCATCTTGACCACCTCGATCAATGATGAAGATGAGGTAGTGGAATACAGCACCGATCCGGAATTGATTTTTGAAAAATATGAGAATCTGGTAGATGTAGTGATCGATGGAGGCTATGGGCAAAATGTCGCTTCCACTATTTTGGATTGTACCGGTCAGGAAATCGAAATTTTAAGACAAGGGCTCGGAGTGTTGGAGGATATCGAATAGCATGAAAAGAGTACTCGCAGACCTTCACTATTTCCCCAGTCTTGAATTTTTTACGGCTATCCTCGATTCTGAGGAACTTCTGTTTTTACCGTCAGATCGCTATCAGCGGCAATCTTATTTCAATCGCTGCCAAATTCGGCTAGCAAATAAAGTCGAAACACTCAGTGTACCGATTGTCGGACGAAGGCCGAAGATTAGCCAGTCGGCTATTCGAATTGATTATGAGCAGAATTGGGAGAAAGTCCACTTGCGGGGAATTCAAAGTGCCTTCGGCAAGGCTCCTTTTTACGAATATTATTTCCCTTATTTTGAAGCCGTCTATCAAAAAAAACATGAATTTCTATGGGATTTGAATTGGGAGCTCCTGACAATCTGTCTCAAGCTTCTCGGCTTACCTGTCAAGATGGGTAGACTAAATGAGGTGGGTATTTCAACTGAAATTCAAGATATAAGACGTCTAATTAGCCCCTCAGTCCATTTTTCCGAGCGAGATTTCTACAAACCACAAACCTATTTTCAACTCTTTGGCTCAGACTTTGAGTCTAACCTGAGCATTATGGATTTGTTGTTTTGCGAGGGACCCGCTTCAAAAAGCGTTCTATTAAAGTCTGCAAAAAAAGACTGAACATTCTGCAAAAGGATTGTGTTTTTAAAACAAATTTGGTAACATACGTACAGGATAATTAAACATTCAGAAAGAAAGTAAATGGAAGCAAAATTTTCGAATAGAGTCAAAGAGGTAATCTCACTCAGCCGCGAAGAAGCTCTTCGTCTGGGGCATGATTACATTGGCACAGAGCACCTTTTGCTGGGGATGATTCGTGAAGGGGAGGGAGTGGCTGTTTCCATACTTAAGAAACTTGGTGTACCGATGGATGAACTGAGAGGTTCCATCGAGCGTGCCGTAAAGGGTACCGCAAATCATAATGTGAAAAATATGGCTAATATTCCACTGACTCGTCAGTCGGAAAAAGTGCTTAAAATCACTTATTTGGAAGCAAAAATCTTTAAAAGTCAGTTGATCGGAACGGAGCATTTGCTTTTGTCGATCCTCAGAGATGAAGATAACATTGCCACTCAGATCTTGAATAAATTTGAAATCAACTACGATTCTGTGAAGGAAATGCTCGAAATGTCTGGAGATTCCAGCGCTCCGAGAGCAAGAGCTGAAGCAGAAGACGGAGATGACGACGGTTCAAAGTTGTTTGGTTCAGGTAGTGGAAGTTCAGGTACTCAAAAACCAGGGGCGGAAAAATCAAGAACTCCAGTTTTGGATAATTTCGGAAGAGATTTGACCAAAATGGCTGAAGATGATAAACTTGATCCAATCATTGGCCGAGAGAAAGAAATTGAGCGAGTTGCTCAGATTCTTTCCCGAAGAAAGAAAAACAACCCGATTCTAATCGGTGAACCAGGTGTAGGTAAGACTGCGATTGCAGAAGGCCTTGCGTTAAGGATAATTCAAAAGAAAGTTTCTCGGGTACTCTTCAATAAGCGTGTAGTTACGCTTGACTTGGCTTCTTTGGTCGCCGGTACAAAATACCGTGGTCAGTTTGAGGAGCGAATGAAAGCTGTGATGAACGAGCTGGAGAAATCTCCAAGTGTCATCCTCTTTATTGATGAGCTTCATACTATCGTAGGGGCTGGTGGTGCATCAGGTTCTCTTGATGCTTCCAACATGTTCAAGCCTGCTTTGGCACGTGGTGAGATTCAATGTATTGGAGCGACTACGTTAGATGAGTACCGACAGTATATCGAAAAAGACGGTGCCTTAGCGCGAAGATTCCAGATGGTTATGGTGGATGCCACCACTCCTGAGGAGACAGTGCAAATCTTGCATAACATCAAAGACAAGTATGAGGATCACCACAATGTGAATTATACTGATGAGGCGATTGAAGCATGCGTGAAATTATCTGATCGATACATTTCAGACCGGTTCCTTCCAGATAAGGCAATCGATATTTTGGACGAATCAGGTGCGCGAGTACACATCAACAATATCCACGTCCCTGAGGAAATACTAACGCTGGAAGCTGAGGTAGAAAATATCAAAATAGAAAAGAACAGGGTAGTGAAATCTCAGAAATACGAGGAAGCTGCGCAGTTAAGAGATAAGGAGAAAAAATTGCTTGAG
>JBBQDY010000474.1:0-2633 GCA_038320155.1 Cytophagales bacterium | reverse complement strand
CCTACGTCAGGATCTCCACCATGTGCACGTTGAAGCTGATTGTAGCGCTCATAGTACAACTTTAAATTTGGGAGTTCTGGGGCAAAATAAAAGCTCGAGTTAAATACCTCCGTAATCCAAACTCTTGCTCCTGGAAGTAAGTATCGGCGTGTGGCTTCCAATACTCGGATAGGTTCAGGAATATGCTCCATTGCCCAGCAAATAAAAACAGAATCAAATTGGTCCTCCAGCTCCAACTTACGTGCATCCTGGCAAAAAAACCTTACCCGATCGCCCGCAAAAGCTAAATTTTTCTTGGCCTGCTCAATCTGAACTTCAGAATAATCCACACAGGTAATGGTGAGTTCAGGCCAAAGCTTGAGCAACATCTGAGTCTGAGCACCTACTCCTGAGCCAATTTCAAGAAGATTTTTACAACCCGTAAAATCGATGCGGGGATAAATTTTAGCCTCTAAAAAATTGGCTTGATCCAAGAGACGCTGCTGCTCTTCTGGGATAAATCCGTGTAAATAGGCTTCAGCCATAATTTTTTTAATTTCGCCAAAAATATCAAAGATTTTTATCCCGAACTAAAGGGAGGACGAATTCGAAACCTTCTTCAAAATGATCGGCGAATTTAGAGTCTCCGAGACTAGTTTGGCAAAACGCTGCAAATCTTTATATGCGGAGACTTGTATGTCAGGGCTATTGATCTTCAAATTACTGATAAATAAAAACTCTTTTTCACCTGGAATCACTTCGAAGGTGAACTCAAGTGCTTTTCCCTTTAATTCAAAATTTTTTGCTTGTGGAAATTCGTCTAAGGCATAGCCCTCCGGAATCTCAAGTGTAAACATAATTTTTTCATTAAACAGGTATTCAAACTCAATGGTGAATAGCCTGATTTCATCCAAAAAAAGGTTTTGGTAGAAAATGGATTGATCAAAAGGATCGAAAATCAAAATATCCTCATCATGATTTACGGCCGGCCGCTTGAATTTTGAGGAAATATATCCCTCTGAGAGAAAATGATCCTCAATCTCGATATCGTAAATGTCGTCTACTTCAACATTTTCTTCCTGCTGATTTTCAGATTCTTTAATACTCAATACACTCAAGCCTGACACCTTTGCTTGAGTGCGATATTCAAACTGATCGATCGAATCTTTTCCTATGGTCACATATAATTCAAATCCCGAATCGTGTGACAGATCTATTGGGATCAAGGAAGAAGATTCTCCATCAATCAAAAAGCCTTGTGGCATCAGCTTTTTGGGTGAGATTAGCCCAAAAGGCAATGCTTTATCTGTACCATCTAACCAAATCGTTTTGCCTTCAATCTCTGCTCGAATTAATGAAGATGAAAATTGATCTAAAAATGGGCTTGGAATCAGATTCGTTCGGTTCTCACCCTTTTTATTGGTCAGGACTAGATTAGATTTGATCCCATACTCTTTCAGGATTACCAGCAGCAAAAGATTGATATCCAAATGGTTTCCTTTTTTGGATTTCACAAGGTCGTTTGTAGTCTGTGTGGGAAGCGCATAAACAGAAGGGACAAGTTCAAATTCATTTGACACGAACTGATAGGCATTTTTTGCAATTTCGAGTGAAGTGCCTCCAGTAAAACCCTCCTTCATCCCGATCTTTCGGAGAGAGTTTCCTTTGAAATAAGATGCGAAAGATTTAATAGATTGAATCTGATTCCCCAATTCTGCCCAGGTTGAATATACGATTTGATCTCCCTGAGAGCCATCTCTTGACAAAAACCCTTCAACTCTATCCAAGTAGTCCAATGGATTGATAATGTAGGGCTCTGAGCGAAAAGAATTAATATTATTGATTTCCCAATAAAAAAGATCTCGTTTCTCGGACTGATAGAGTGCTTCACGAACATTCTTGCCCTGCATTACCAATTGATATTGTAAGAATAGGGGTGTTTTCAAACCAAAATAGGATTTCAATTTCGGGTATTCCCCTTGAAAGGCCCATCCCTCAAGAGAGTAATAAACCCGATCAAATTTTCCATATTTCCATTCCAAAATAGACCCCTTCTTAGCATTGGGAAAGATGATTCGGTATTCTGCAAAACCATTGTCCAATTCAACCAATTTGATATCTGATTCAGTTAACTCTTTGACGACTCGCTCCCCATTTTCCAGATAGCTTACTTGAGCGACAAGCTCTACAATCTGCTCAATTTTCAGGTCACCTCCCTTTTGAAAAGGGATTCGAATATCCCCAAAGTTGAGCACGTTGTCCTGAAGGATTTTATAGCGAAAATGATACTGCGTATGAATGCCGTGCACAATCGACGAGTAACCTGTAGCAGTAAAAAGGGGCTGAGAAACCCCTATTTCAAAAAGAGCAACTACCGAAGCGTCTGGCTCAAATGGAACGGTTTCGATGGAAAGCTCTTCTTCAGTATATACTCCAAATTCAGGAGTCTGAGCCAGAATACGTCCTGCAAAAAGAATCAATCCGAGGAAAAGGACTCTCGTTTTCATTGTCAGGGTTTGATGATTTTCTTCAAGACAACCGGTGCACTCAACTTTGAGGCTACTGATTCCATAAAAAACTTCAAATCCCCATATTGTTCCGGTCCGATCAGAGGAGACCGCACCGATACCTTAGCAGTTATTTTCAATACGTTG
>JBBQDY010000473.1:0-2641 GCA_038320155.1 Cytophagales bacterium | reverse complement strand
CCGTAACCCGCTATGAGTCCTTTGAAAATATTATTCATTTGTTGAATAGTTTATTATAAATTAAGCTTCTTCTTCAGCTGCATCTACATTGACCGCATCCATTGCCACTTCAGATAATTTCAAGTCGGCTTCTTTTTCTTCTTGTAGCGTTGTAGCCAGTAATTCTTCTACCTCGCTCAAACTTAAAGTTTCGGCAAATTGTCGAAGAGTTCCGTAGGTCGCGATTTCGTAGTGTTCTATTTTTTGAGCTGCGGAAATAATTCCGGCATCACGCATTGAACCTTCTTCGCAAGACTCCATAATTTCAGAAGCTTCTTTGATCAATCCGTTCATGGCTTCACATTTTTCCCCTTCAGCTTTGACTTTTATCAAGGAAAAAACCTTTTCCAATCGAGTGATTTGACCTTTTGTTTCCTCCAAGTGCGATGTCAAGGCTTCATTCAATTCATCAGAAGTGGTCTGTTTGATCATCTTAGGGATAGCTTTCAACAAGGCGTTTTCTGCCCAATAGATGTCCTTCAATCCATCTTCGAACAATTCCATCAATTGAGAAGATTTCATAGAAGCCTTTTTTTCTGAGCTGGTTTTTTCAGATCCTTTTTTTGATTTCTGATTACTGGTTTTTTGATTTTCCATTTTTTTTGTAGTTAAGAGGTTAATTAAGTTTATAAATTAGGTATTAGTAAAAATTCATTTTTCAACCATCCAAGAATAACTTCGAATAATATTGAGTTTTTCAATCTGACAAATGGATGTAATTTTTATATCAATTTGTACCGCAAAATTGGATTATAATGTCGTTTTATAATTAAAGAATTTCCATAATTAATTTTATGATTTCTACATTATACAATTGGGTAATCTAAAATTATGCCATGGCCCTAGTTGCCTCCTAAGCGGCATAGACACTGAAAAAAGGAGAATTATTGAGAATAATTGGCCTCATACTGAGGATGAAATATTGGGGAGATTGTATACGGATTTCGGTTTAGGAGATTGGTTATGTATCCTAATCTCTGAATAGTTAAAAAAGTAGGCTTGGAGGTTGGATTTTAATTTCGTCGCTCCGAAAAATTTTTTACAATCTCAGTTTAAGAACACCTTGAGTTTTTTCTATTTCCTTTAATGCGATGGGATAAAATAGAGATTCTCATCCTGGTCCCTGATCAAATCAAAATCGAGATAGGAGGCAATTTTGACAAAATTATCCAAATCAAGATAGATCGAATCAGTGGGAGCGGAAAAAGGATTGCGAAATACATAGGAAGAGCTGTCTGAAATTGCTGTTTCCTTAGTTGTTGAAAGTAGATTCACATGTAAAAAACCCTTCATTCCCATTGGTGTCCGCACCTGATACCATTCTCCAACTGCCGATTCAATCGACACAGGAGTAGTAGCTTCGAGTTTTTCCAAACTTTCAAATTGTGTAGAGGGCCCCAGTCGAAGGTTTGCCGAAGAGCTACTCACTACCATCACCTCATTTTCCAAAGTGAGATTGCCGGCAACTGCCTTAGTATGATTGTCTTTCACTACCGGAAAGGGATCGAAGGCTCCTCTACTGTATATTCCAAAATGTAAATGTGGAGCAGTGGTGATAGCATTGCCTGTGTTGCCCACGAATCCCAGCGTGTCACCGGCATTCACACGTTGTAGGTTGCTCACTGACTGACTGTCTAAGTGGGCGAAATACAGATTCCAACCTCTTTCAGTATCCCTAAGCCAGACTTGCTTTCCTCCGATGCCAGTCTCCTTGACCGATCCTACCACCCCAGAGACTGGAGCGATCACAGGTGTACCGCGATCTGCAAAAATGTCAATTCCTTCATGGGATCTGCGTCCACCGTCTCGGTCCACTCCCCAAAAACTCTGGATTGCAGCGCTCGTTTTTCCTTGCACCGGAAACACTGCATACGTGGATCGGTTTTCTACGATCAAGTTAAAATTACCTTCGGCTAGGAGTTCTGGCTGTATTCGGATAAAGTACGTGCCGGTCTCCCCCACCTCAAATTCAATCTCCGGATCGAAAGATGTCGCAGCCAATTCTTCCTGCATGGATTCCCCCTGAATAATGTCCAGAAAAACTCTGCTGCTGTCCTGACTTTCCCATGTTAACGTAACCTGCAACGTAGCACCTTTTTGCAGGCTAAGTTGCCACGCATTAGCCTCGACAGATTTTGACTTGAAGCCACCTCTCACTGAAGCAGGAATATCTAATTTCGGGGGATTTTCAAGTGCATTTGCTCCTGCTTTAACCCAACTTTTTCCCAAAATGGTTTGGTCAATTCCGGATTTTGTGAGTTGATCTAGGTACTTCTCCTTTTCTGATTTTCCAGCAAATATGCCTAAGGTTTGTCGCTTGCAGGAACCCAACATTGATGGCAGAATAAGAATGAAGAATATACTTTTAATGAATCTATTCATTTATTGGAAATTGATAAAGGATTGCAGTCATGTATTCCTTTCAACGGTTTGTTTCTGGTTTCCAAACTTTTTAATTTTTTTATTTCTACACTATCTATTTATTCATTTTAATCAATTATTCTAAGTACTCTTTTAAATAATTGTATTAATAGAACAGGTGCAAAACTTGTCCCAACTATGATCAACCAAATAGTTGTATTTAGCGTCTGAATGCCGAGTA
>JBBQDY010000472.1:0-2645 GCA_038320155.1 Cytophagales bacterium | reverse complement strand
GACATGAGCCTTAATATCTTTGACGTAGACCGAGTCAATATTATGAACAGTTTTAGACACTTCTGTCACCCCGCTTTGAATTGCGTCTTCAATACTTTTTTCAGAGCTGGCGATTACTTCAATTACTTTGACAATAGACATAGTTATTTTGGTTTTTTGTGAAACATAGTCCCGAAAGATCAGTGATAAAGACAAGCGGTAAATTCAGCTTAGCTTCCTCAAAGAAAAATAGGATAAGTAAAAATTAGCGATTTTCTGCTAGAAAATGATCGTTTCTCGCCTTAATCTGCCATCCAAGAGAAAAACTCTTGACTTATATTTCAAACTGATCTATGGCGTAATTTACGATCAACAAAATGTGACATACTTATAAAACTGAAATGATAAGAATTGTCAGGATAAAAATACTTGTCTTGTTGGCAGAAGTTAGAAATCAAGGGCTGATTTAAAACTAATTGGCGTTATCATTATGAACTCTTAATTTTTGATAAATTGACCTAAAAAATTCTAAACACATGAGATCCTGTTTTTTCCTGACGGTTCTATTTAGTTTGATGTGTTTTGCTTCGGCCGCACAATCGCACAAAAAAAGCATCAAAAAATTTCAGAATGAGCTTAACCGGAGCTATTCCAATCCGGATAAATCTCCCTTGCCGCCAGATCAAATCAATAGTTTTGAAGGCTTGCCTTTTTTTGAAATTGATGAAAACTTTCAAGTAATTGCCAAATTTGAAAAACTTCCGCCTGCATCCCTTTTCACTATGAAAACCAGTGACAATCGATTGCGGGACTTCGAACGCTATGCATTGGCTACTTTTTCGCTAGCGGGCAAAGAATACCAACTCACACTTTACAAAAGCACGAGCAAAGTGATTACACCTGGCTATGAAAACAGCCTTTTCGTTCCATTTACAGACTCTACCAGTGCGAAGGAAACCTACGGCGGAGGACGGTATATGGATGTAGATATTCCAGATGGAGAAACAATTGTGCTTGATTTCAACAAAGCATATAATCCTTACTGTGCCTACAGTGATCGTTATTCCTGTCCTATCCCCCCTAAAGAAAATCAGCTATCGGTCGCAATCATGGCAGGGGTGAGGTATATAGCCAGTGTTCTATAGAGAGTATTACAGTGGGCAGTGTTGCAGTGGGCAGTATTACAGTTAGCAGTAGGCAGTTTCCGAGAACTGGGAACTGCCTACTGACCACTGCTGACTGCACTCTGCTAACTGACTAAAACTCCAATAGCTGATAGCGGATCATTTGTGGTAATCGCCAGCGAAGTGACTAAATACAGTACAACACCGTCAGATTCTACTGAATAGCTCGCTTTCACTTCTCCAAAAAAGTCACGGATTTCTCCCAGTTTTTGGCCTTTTTTGACCAAGCCATTAAGCTCCACTGCCGGATACCAGCAGCCATCAATACTAGCTGTGGTGACTACCATTTTTTCCAAAAATTCCACATCATGAAGCTGAACTTCACCCGGAACCACCTCGAAGGACCGAAGGACATTCAAAACAGCAGTTTTGTATTGATCGACTTCCCCGGCATTCCAGCGTCCACATTGTCCCAATTCAGCCAAAAAACCAGGGGTTCCAACTTTAGCTGCAGCACCGATGGAGCCATTTTCAGAAACAGAGCCCACGACATAAGGAAAGCCGAGCAGGGCAGAAGCTTGTCTGGATTGCTCCGCAAGTTCGTCGCCGCCGAGCTGTGAGTAAATCACAAAAGGAACCAATCCCTCATGAATATCACCTCCGTGAAGATCTAGGAAGAAATCAGCCGCTTGCTGAAAGAGATGAACTTGATATGCGATCCGTTCGCTGACCGTACCGGTAGCTGTTCCTGGAAAAACCCGATTGAGATTTTTCCCATCATAAGGTCCATAATATTGCATTCGGGCTAGAAATGCTGCAGGATTCACCGGATGAATGATTAGAATTGTTCCTTTAACCTGTGCTGGATCAATTTCATTGGCCAGCTGAATTGCCGTCTCAATGCATGGATATTCGCCACCGTGGACGCCAGCAGTGAGCAAAATGGATTTACCGGGCGCAGCACCATGGATAAAAGTAAAAGGCATTTCCACCGGTGTGCCAGCTACCGAAATAAATCCTCTGGTCTTTGAGTTGGTAGTTGTTGTTGTGCCTTTTGGAAAGTGGTCCTGAATTAGGTCGATCATTTTTAGGGTTTTTCTAGGGATAGAAAAGTACGAAAGAAAATGGTCTTTGGGTTGGAAAGAATTAGACAATTATGGCACATGGCTACAACCGTGGGATTTGCGTTACTACAATTGTTATATAATTTATATTATGTTAAATAGAATTTTACATCCTGCCTTATTCTAGATTATTTCTATCTTCAAGCCTGATTTAATCCCCACCCAGCATTCAGGCAATTATGAATAAATTGATTCCCCGCTTAGGGCTCTACCTTGGACCGATTGCTTTTGTCCTGATTTATTTTTTGGTGGAATCTCCAGGATTAAACTCCGAAGCCAAAGCTATGCTGGCCTTAGCGGCTTGGATGGCGATCTGGTGGATCTCTGAAGCAATCCCTATCGCAGCCACCGCATTTCTTCCGCTGATCTTTATGCCATTGCTTGGGATTCTCCCGATCTCAAAAGTTTCTGCGAATTA
>JBBQDY010000471.1:0-2662 GCA_038320155.1 Cytophagales bacterium | reverse complement strand
TTGGATGTATTCAAACAAGTGATGGATACCAATTTCTACGGAACTGTATACGCTACCAAATATTGCTTGCCAGAGATCTTAAAAACCAAAGGCTCGATTATCGGAATTTCCTCTATCAACGGCTACCGAGGCACTCCAGCTCGAACAGCCTATTCGGCAAGCAAATATGCCATGAATGGTTTCTTTGAAGCTTTACGAACAGAAGTCATGAATCAAGGAGTTCATATTTTGGTGGCCAGTCCAGGTTTTACAGCGTCCAATATCCGAAACGGAGCCTTGACGGCTCACGGAGAATCACAGGGAAAATCTCCCCGCGACGAGTCAAAAATGATGAGTCCAGAGGAAGTAGCAAAAGCGATTTTGAAGTCCACGCTCGATAGAAAGCGGGATTTGGTCCTTACCACTCAAGGCAAAATGGCTGTTTTCCTGAATAAATGGTTGCCTTCAATGATGGATAAAATAGTCTATAAAGAAATGGCAAATGAGCTCGATTCGCCTTTGAAATAAATGGCTGGCTCTATTTTTCAGTTTTACGGCAACAAACTTACCGATCTCTCCTCGAGAAATAAATCACTTTACATCCCAAAAACTGAAGGAAATGGAGTCCTTGATCTGCAGGAGCTAGACTTCTTAAATGGCGAAGCAGCCTTTGAAATCCTACGAAAAGCTATTATAGGGAAAAAGAAAATTCAGCTAATTCCAGAGGTAGATCCACGGCTTGGAGAGGTGAATCGGATTTCAAAGCTACTTTCAAAAATTGCTTTTCGAGACCAATTGATCGAAGAAGAAACCGGCGATCAAAGTCTTTTTCTGGCTTGGCCTTTTTTAGAGGGGAAGATGATTAATGGGAAGATTCTTCGCGCGCCTTTACTGCTTTTGCCTTGCAAACTTGAAAAAGAAGCTCAAAACTGGATGCTTGTTCCTACAGATACTTGGCAATTGAATTCAGCTTTATTACTGGCATATTCACATGGTTACCAAGCTAAATTTGATTTCGAAACTCTGCAGGAACAGTTTCAAGAATTACCATCTGATCCGATTGAATTTCGCATCGGACTAGCCAAATTATTAGAAGCCAATTTTCCATTTCAGCTCAGTTCTACACTTTTTGAGAATCGAATTGCTTCTTTTCCCAACTCTAATATTTCAGCAGATAGTAGTAAGTTTCAAGACGGAAAGATTGCGTTCAAGACTTATGCACTTCTTGGCCAATTTGCTCAGAAAGGAAATTTTTTATTTCGGGATTATGAAAATTTACTGAATCAGGATGACTCAGATTCAATAGAAACGTTATTTGTAAATCATTTCCATCAAGAAGAGGGTCCAGTACCTAGAGAGGATCAGCTTTTCTCAGTTTTCCCTTTAGATGCTTCGCAGGAAAATGTATTGCTGAAGGTGAGGCAAGGGAAAAGCCTAGTGGTCGAAGGGCCTCCGGGAACTGGAAAATCACAATTGATTGCTAATCTAGTTTCGGACTATACCGCTCGAGGGAAAAAAGTGCTGGTCGTATCTCAGAAAAGAGCTGCTCTGGATGTAGTTTTTGAACGAATGGCAAATGCTGGTTTCGGAGAATTTCTGGGTTTGATTCATGATTTTAGAGCTGATCAAAAACCGCTTTTCCAAAAGGTAAAGAGTCAAATTGAGTCAATTGAAAGTTATCAAGAAGAAAATCGTGGTTTGGATTCCATGCAATTGGAGCGAGAGATTTCTGTTCTTTCTAAAACTATTTCAAGGCTATCGGAGAAGTTTGAGCAGTTCCGGACTTTGTTATTTGAATCGGAGTCAGTGGGGATCCCAATCAAAGCAATGTATCTGAATGCTGGAGGGTTTGGGGAAGCTTCCATTGATTCGAAATCGGAATTATTAAGTTTGAATTTTGAGGAAGCCAAGGAATTTGAAAAGGAGTTTAAATTATTTAAGAGCTATCAAGAACAATTTATATATTCATTTTGGGCAGAACGAATCTCATTCTCATGCGTTGAGCCAGCGCATTATTCCCGGATTTCTGAATTGATCCAAACTCTGGAAAACTATGAAATTCCAGCCTATGCTGCTAGCTGGAACCAAGAATCCCTTCGCAAATTTCAGTTAGAGATCATTAATGGAGGTTCCTTTTTAGAAGAAACCAATTCCCTGAAAACAAATTTGGATGAACTTGGGAATGGAAGTTTTGCAATCCGATTGGCTATTCTTCCGGAGGAAAGAAAGAAAGCCCTTATCCTTCAAAGTTGGATTAAAAAATCCCTGGCAAAACTTCAAGAGTCCCAGTTATCCATTCCTGAGAATCAGGAATTGCTCAGTGAGGAATTTGAAGCACTCTCAATCGTTCAATCTTCTTGGCTTGGGAAAATCACTTTGAAGTTTAAGAAAATCCGATTTCCAAATTTGGTTTCTTGGCTTGAGGCGAATGGAATGGCCTTTAATTCTTTGAATTTAGAAACTGCCAAAAGCTCCTTCGATCTATTTCAAGTTTTGGAAGCCGAATTCCTTTCCCTTTCAAAGCCTGAAGGAATGACTGTTTCTTTGGGTCTTTTGGATCAGGTTTCTACGATTATTTCAGATTCTGAAACATGGGTTAAGCAATGGGCAACGATTTCTAATCTTGCTTCACTTTGTGATTGGAAAACCAAATCAGAGAGTAGGTCAGAATTTCTAGAGGAAT
>JBBQDY010000470.1:0-2668 GCA_038320155.1 Cytophagales bacterium | reverse complement strand
ATCATCCAAGGGGCCATCAGATTTGCGAAGCGAGCCACATAAGAATAACCTTGAATCGCCACCAAAGTAATCACCGCTCCCATTAAGACCACGGTAATAATCCAGCCTGAAGTTCTCGGCATCCAGTCGGTAAGAGTTGGCATCTCCAAACCAAATGGGATTCCCACGGCAGTTGCGGATACGGCGATCATGGATCCTGCCAAAAAGCAGAACATTAAAGCATTGATTAAATTATAGCCTGCCACGAGTCGCTTTCCTACGATTCGCTCCAATTGGTAATATAAGGTAAGCCGCTTCTGAGTTGCAATTGGCGCGGTGATTAATCCCCAACTCAATACCGCCAACAAATTCCCAATCAAAAGGCCCAAAATCAAATCTCCTGCCGCTACTCCATGTGCTACAAAGAGCGGCCCGATCACAAATTCAGTTCCTGCGGTATGCTCTCCGGCATACATTCCCAAAAAACTTCTCCATGATTTTAGGTTTTTAGTAGGGACAGGAGTTCGCTCGTACTCATTGGTTTCCTGGATTACTTTTTTGAATAGTGATATGGCCATAAGGGTAAATTGTTAACTTAAATAAGACAAGTCTACCCGGCCGAGTATCCTGCACTATCCTTTTGGATTTTGAACCAAGACCCCAAATAATTTAAGCAAAAATGATATTTGCTTGATAAATAATTGGAAATCTAACCGAAGTCCGATTACTTAAAGAAAGTTAGAATTCTTATATAGCAGCTGAGTTGAATACCCTAAATCGCTCACTACGAATTTTCCTTGCTCAAGACAGCACAGGATGCAATTAGATGCCAATTCCAACAAATTGAGGGCAAGAAAATCCATAAACCGATGAACCAAGAGACAAAAAATTTCAAGCACGTAAGTTACCTCTGGGATGCAGAGAAAGCCTCAAAACTTGAAGGCAATGAGGTTGACTTGTTGATCTATAGATCCAACATTCTCGGGGCTGACCTGAGAATCACGAATTATGGTGGGGGAAACACCAGTTGTAAGACTTTTGAAAAAGACCCCTTGACCAAAGAAGAAGTAGAAATCATGTGGGTGAAGGGTTCGGGCGGGGATATAGGGACGTTGAAGAAATCCGGACTGGCGGGGCTTTATGTAGATAAGTTGAGGTCGCTAAAGGGAATCTACCGCGGCCTTCAATTTGAGGATGAGATGGTGGAGCTTTTCAACCATTGCATCTATGATCTTGACTCGAAAGCCCCATCGATAGATACGCCGCTTCATGCGTTTCTACCATTTAAACATATCGATCACTTGCATCCTGATGCGGCGATTGCCATCGCGGCATCCAAAGACGGTGAGCGAATCACCCAAGAACTTTGGAAGGGGCAAATCTCATGGGTTCCTTGGCAGCGACCCGGCTTCGACCTTGGGCTTCAGCTCAAGCAATCACTGGAGGATAATCCTGGGATCCGAGGAATTATGCTTGGAGGTCATGGACTTTTCACCTGGGGAGACACAGCCTACGAATGCTACATGAATAGCCTCGAAGTAATCGAAATGGCTTCTGAATATTTGGCTGAAAATTATGGCAAGAAACGCCCTGTTTTTGGCGGAGCAAAAGTAAAACCACTTGAACCTGAAGCACGGAAATCACAAGCAAGCAAACTTGCTCCATTGTTACGAGGTCTGGCTTCATCAGAAAGCTTGATGGTCGGAACCTTTACAGATGCTCCGGAAGTCTTGGAATTTATCAACAGCCATGACCTTTCAAAATTAGCCCCAATGGGCACCAGTTGCCCTGACCATTTTCTTAGGACCAAGATTTCTCCCCTAGTATTGGATATCCCTTCAGACCAAGATTTAACTGATCCTAGAGCAATCAAAGATCAAATCGCAAATGCATTTCAAGCTTACCGGGAAATGTATGCGGATTATTACGAGAAGCATAAGCGATCGAATAGTCCGGCAATGCGGGACCCCAACCCTGTCGTGATTATCTGGCCGGGAGTCGGGATGTTTAGCTACGCAAAAAATAAGCAGACAAGCCGAGTTGCCAGTGAATTTTATATCAATGCGATCAACGTGATGCGTGGTGCAGAGGCAGTTTCCGAATATGTGTCCTTACCACTACAGGAAGCTTTTGACATCGAATATTGGCTTCTCGAGGAGGCCAAATTGCAACGCATGCCCAAAGAGCAACCACTTTCACGAAAGATTGCCTTGGTCACTGGAAGTGCCGGGGGAATCGGGAAAGCTATAGCTGAAAAATATGTCCAGGAAGGAGCCTGTGTGGTAGTCACTGATATCGATGGAAATAGGCTGAAAGAGGCTGAAGCAGAATTTCAAAGTAAGTATGGAAAGGACGCATTTCTGGGAGTATTACTAGATGTGACTGATTCGGAAAGTCTAGAAAAAGCAATTGAAGCTACCTGCCTCAGATTTGGAGGAGTGGATATCATTGTGAACAATGCGGGTATTTCCATAAGCCGGAGCTTTGAAGATCATACCGATCAGGATTGGTCGAGGCTCAATGATATTCTTGTAATGGGACAATATCATGTTTCGAAAGCAGGTGTCAAGATCATGAAAGAGCAGGGGCTCGGCGGAGACATCATTAATATTGTGAGTAAAAATGCTTTAGTAGCTGGCCCAAAAAACGTAGCTTATGGAACAGCAAAAGCAGCTCAACTTCATATGTC
>JBBQDY010000469.1:0-2670 GCA_038320155.1 Cytophagales bacterium | reverse complement strand
TCGATGACGGCAAGGGCTGACCTCACCCCCGACCCCTCTCCTTCAGGAGAAGGGAGCAGAATTGCGCCGTCCGTCTTTTTGGAATCCTTGATATTTTTAAGCTCAGTCGTCAGGTTAAAATCCGGTTCCGGATTGATGGTGTAACCTAGGATATTTACAAATAGCTCTCTGAGAAAACCTTCCTGAAACTGTTCTTCTTTGGAGTTTCGGATATTCTCACGAATCGCAGGATTTCCAAAATATCGAGAGAAGTCGCCGAAAGCAGTCTCGATTTTGTTTTGATCTTGGGTGGACCGGTATTTTTTAAGAACTGAGTTTTGAAATAGCGCCATTTAAAAAAGGGTGGGTTGCAAGGATACCTAAAGATATCCGAAAAGCTGTAAACGAAAAGAGTTTTATTAGGGAGTGGCAAATTCTAAAATTAGTAGAGGTTTAAATGAATTCTTCCTTATCCAAACAAAGCCTTTTCACTCGATTCAAAATCCTTTAAAGTCTTTCCGTTTTTCAGTTTCCATTCTATAAGTCCGTTGGCACTTCTGCCAAGAACAATTGAGGCAGCAGTAGAGGGACTACTGAAAATATAATCTTCAAGGAATTCCAAAAATTCTACCTTATCGATGAAAACTCCTTCATCTAGAAGTTTTTGTCTAAGTGTTAAAAAGCTTAGAGGCATTGATGCAACGGTGGAACCTGCAGCTTTTGAACCTTTAAAAACCACAAAACCATCTGAGGTAGGTTGTCCTTGTCCGTCTGCACCTCGTGCTGCTTTTATATAAAAGACATCTTGTTTTTGCTTGGGTTTGAATTCCCGCTTTTCATCAAAAACTTTATGGCCTAAAGTGTTTACCAGCATTTTTATGTACTCGATGAATTCTTCCATTTCTGCTCGATCAGATTCTGAAAGAGATGACTGTGTAGGGATTACGAAGTTGTCTAATTTGTATCTGTTCGCCAATTTGGCAATGTCGTGCAATCTGTTTTCCAGGTATTTGATATGGGCCTTATTCAAATTTTCATCCTTGCTGATAAAAACAATCGCCTCATTCCAAAAGTCCTTGGCATTCAGTTGTTGATTTAGTCGTTTTAAAATCAACTCGCCTTCACCAATATAGACTTGATCTTTTCCCTCCTCATCCTTCCCGAAAAGCAGGTAAACTCCTGTACTATTTGTCAAATCAACTCGATCTGAGCAGTCTTTAACTTTGATTCTTGGAATTTTGTATGCTTTTCCTGACCAGTTGGAAAGTTCACAACTCATCCTTCCATTTGGATCTCCATCGATTAGAAAAATTTTAATGGTTTTGCCGAATTTCATGCCTTAGTTTTTTTTGGTTGGGTTGTTAAAAATTCTTCCCGCACTAAAATATACCTAAAACTCCCTTCTCCCAAACCCACTCTTATAAATCCCGATTCGTTTTTTGACATTTCATCCCTAGCTTTTTGGCTTATCCCCAATCCTGATGTTTAAGAAGCTTTTTCCTAAAGTCAAACCCTAACTGCTTTTCTAAAATGCCTCGCCGACAAACAGGTAAAATCCGGATCCTTCCTGGGTAAAGGCGACATCAACTCGGGTGTAAATGTCTTTTTTCGGAAAAAGTAAAAAGCGTAATCCTGCTCCAGCTGACCAGACCATTTTATTGATGGATGCCAATGAAAAGTCGGGAAATACGGTTCCTGTTCCCGCAAATGCCGCAGCACCTATCCTTTTGGAAAATCCCAAGGGCAGCGGCAGCATTCTGAATTCTACCTGGGTGGCCAATTGGTTTTTGTCTCGAAACCGACCGAGGTAATATCCTCGCATCATACTATCTCCCCCCAACAAAGCCAGCTGGTTAAAAGGAACATCCCCCGAATAAAACTGACCAATTGCCTGCCAAGCCAAAACGCCATGCTCACCGACAGGTCGAAAAATCCTAGTGTCCATCATCACCGCACTGAAGCCAAAAGAACTGATAGCTGGAGAATATCTTAGGAATGCCAGTTCCGCAAAATGGCCATTCCTCACATTCAGGACGTTATGTCTGTCGTCATAGACCAGCCCAACACCCAACCCAATATTGGTTGAGCCTTCACTGCCCAAAGGCATGGTGAATCGCGGACCTTCCTCGGATGGGATGAAATCTACCTTTGACATGCGCTGAAAATCTGCCTCAACCCCGAAATATAAGTTAGGGCGTAGTTCCCGAAGTACCCGTTCCTTGATCATGATCTGATTGGCACCTACGAGGGCGAGGTAATCTTCAGGGGAATTAATCCCAATGCCGTGGTATTTCAAAGGGAAGCTTTGAAACCTGATCCGCCCAAGGGAAAACCACTTATCGCGGTCAGAATAGATGGCATGATCAAACCAGAGCCCATATTGGTTTTGCAGGGTGATAAACGTAAAGCCGCTGATTTCGCTGAGTCGGTTTGTGGTGTCCCGTTTGGCATAGTAGACCAAGAGAGATGACAGTCCTATTTCCCAACTGGTCTCAGGCGCAAATGCCACGGTGGGGTAGATCAGAAATTGCGGTTTGCTGATATCTGAGGTGTCATTTATGATGCCGTTGATATATTTCTTGATGAAGCTTTGGGAAATCGCCTGACCCGAAAAAAATACAAAAATCAGGATGAGCTTTAATTTTTTAGAAGACATATTGAAATTTAACAGGAAGATTTGTGAAAAGGTTT
>JBBQDY010000468.1:0-2674 GCA_038320155.1 Cytophagales bacterium | reverse complement strand
TCTGATACCGAACCAACTCAATATTTTCTCCATCCTTTCTCGGGCGAAAGCTTTGGTGATGCCATCCAAAATTGAAGGCTTACCGGCAGTGATTTTGGAAGCCATGTATTGCAAAGTGCCAGTAATAGCCTATAATGTTGGAGGAATTTCAGAGGTAATAACTGACCAAACTGGCTGGTTGATTCCTGCCGAAGGAAGAAAAGCCTTTGCTGAGGCGATTGATAAAGTTCTTCATTTGAATAAAATAGAAAAAACTCAAATCACTGATCAGGCATTTCAAGTGGTAAATGATAATTTCACGATTGAGAAGATTACTGGGAAGTTTGAGCGGTTTTATTCTGGCGTCTCCTGATGGCCATCGGGAGCGAGGATTGAAACCAAAAATGATTTTACTTGAAATTGACAGACTGCTTCACTGCGGTCACGTCATTGCGAGGATTAAGTCGGAACACTCTTCTAGAAGTAAATTGGCTAATCCGAAGCAATCTCATGAAAGTACTCGAGTCAAAACAGATTGCTTCGAAAATGGGAGTGAGCGATTGAGTTAAAGTTTGGCTAATTTTCTCGCAATGACGCCACACGTCGTTGCGGGGATTAATACGGTACACGCTGACTGGTAGGGTCGAGGTGGCAGGTAAGTCGAAGTGAATGGTCGATTCGAAGCAACGAAATCCCTTACCTCCCAAACCCAATTTTCCCTATATTTATCCCAATCAAAACAAATCAATCTCTCCTTGTTAGGCGCCGTTTTACTTGTTCTTTTTCTATTTTTTGTAAGTCAGCCTATCCTCGCTAACCTGCAAAAGGAACATAAGTGGATTAAGGCCGGCTTGCTTAACCAGATGTATTGGTACCATATGTTTTTTGGATTGGTTTATTGGACGTATGCACAGTTTAACAGATCAGATTCTATAAATTATTTCCATAGTTTCAAACGGTATTCAAACTGGTTTGATGCGTTCGAGCCAGGAACACTTTTTATCGAATGGATGAATTACCCGTTTGCCAAATGGCTGGGCTTCAATTACGACATGATGATGTTCTTCAGCACTTGGGTAGGATTTTGGGGCTTTGTTTATTTCTATTGTTTTTTCAAAGAAAACCTTCGCTTTAATCCAAAATTCGAAGGTTACGATGCAATTACCATTTTTATGTTTTTGCCCAACATGCACTTTTGGACTGCTTCCCTGGGAAAGGGAGCCTATATTTTTGCAGGATTGGCATTTCTTACCTATGGTCTCTCCTGGCCTGGAAAACGATTTTTTCACATTGGGTTGGGAGCATTTTTATGCTACATGATCCGTCCCCATATATTATTTGCGGTATTGGTGGGAATGGGAGTGGGCTTTGTGTTAGGCAAAGAGAAAGTACCATTGTATCAAAAATATTTGGTTGTTTTCTTCGCACTTGGAATGAGCTTATATGTCTATGAGGATTTGCTGACATTTTTAGGATATGATCCTAATAATGTGGTTGAAAGTTTTGAAGAGGAATCAGCCCTCAATGCACAACGACTTGTAAGTTCAGGATCTGGCGTGGACATGACTTCCTATAGTATGCCGATGAAGCTATTCACTTTTTGGTTTAGACCTTTGTTTATCGATTCTCCCAATGCATTGGGCATCGCCATTTCGTTTGAAAATGCATTGTATATCTACATGTTCAGTAAGATTCTGAAAAAGGATTTTATCAAATATATGCGTGTTGCCCCGGCAATGGTCAAAATGTCAGCGGTTGTGTTTATATCCATCTCCATCTCCATGACCTTTGTAATGTCAAACTTGGGGATTATTATCCGTCAAAAGTCCCAGATCATGTATTTTATGCTGTTCGTGATTGTTGCATTTTTGGATTGGCAACGCACCAACCACATCAAAAAACGAGGCGAGATCTATAACCGTATCGTCGAAGAAGAACGCCGAAATCGAGAATTGGCAGAGCTTGAAGCCCAAGGGGAAAGGGTTTAAAATTTAAAATGAAGAATTTAAAATTGGTTTAGAATGAAAATTCGGGAGAAGGGAATTTAAAATTTAAAATGTAGAATTTAAATTGTTGATACAGCGCATTTCATAAAAAGTAATTGAGCCTTGAATATTGAAAATTGAACATTGAACATTTCACTTTTCACTAACCTGCTGATAGATCTTTTCTAACTCCCTCACCATTCGGACCATTGAAAATCTTTCAATGACCCGCTGCCTTGCTGATTTTGCCATTTTTTCCTGTAGATCAGCGTTCTTTAACAAAGTCAGGCAATGCCCCTCCAATTCCTCCCAATTCTCGATCTCAGTTAAAAACCCTTGAATTCCATGCTGAATTACCTCACCGATTCCTCCCGCGCGGGTGGCTACCACCGCAACTTCGCAGGACATCGCCTCCAACATGGCAATAGGTAAGCCTTCAAACTCGGACGTACTGAGGTAAATATCCATTATACTCAAAAAAGGAATTACGGCTTTTTGAACTCCTACCAGATGAAAATGGGAAGCTTTTCCAGACGCATTGATTTGTTTTTCGATTTCTCTCCTCCATTCTCCATCGCCTACCAAAAGGAAATGAACATCCGGTTTTTTCTCCAAAATCCTCAAGGCCAATTCCACCCAAAGCCATAAGCGCTTTTGGGAACGAAACACCGCCACCTTGCCAATCACAGGCGCTCCCTCTGGAATACCCA
>JBBQDY010000467.1:0-2693 GCA_038320155.1 Cytophagales bacterium | reverse complement strand
ATAGCGTCGCTGCTGTGGGCCATTATCGGTCATGAAGATCACAATTGTGTTGTTGGCAATGCCGAGTTCTTCCAGTTTTTGGAAAAGACGGTTCAAATTATCATCGATGTTTTCGACCATCGCATAGACTTTTCGAGCATCTTCTTTATTGGCCTCAGACATCGGGTAAAAAGGCTTTCCGTCTTGGCCAAATCCTGAGCTTGGATCAATATTCTTGTATTTCTGGTAATACTCGTCTGGCACCTGAAGTGGCGTGTGAGGTGCGTTAAAAGATAAATAGGTGAAAAAAGGCTTATCCTTATTCTTTTCAATGAATTTGATCGCTTCGTCTGCAAAGATATCGGAGCAATAACCTGGGTATTTTTGCTTTTCATCATTGTGCCATAGAACCGGATCAAAATAGCTTCGATCTCCTTGGAAGAAAGTCGTAAAATCTCCGACTTGTCCCATTCCACCCGAGAGATGAATCAGTGATTCATCAAAACCTTGATCACTTGGTCGCATCGGATAATTATCTCCGAGGTGCCACTTCCCAAAAATCCCGGTAGTATAGTTTTTGGTTTTCAATAGCTCTGCAATTGTGATTTCAGAACTTGCCATCATCGCTCCACCGTTGTAGGTGTCCCGAACTCCTGTCCGCAAGGAATATCGGCCTGTCATCAAGCTGGAGCGGGTCGGAGCACAAACCGGGGAGACGTAAAAGTTGGTAAATCGGACACTTTCGTCAGCAAACGCGTCGAGCGCTGGTGTATTGATATGTGGATTATCGTGAAATCCTAAATCTCCATATCCTTGATCATCTGTGATGATTAGGATCACATTAGGAGGTGTTTCCTTTTGCTGGGCAAAGCTTTTGAAACCTAGAAATAAAAAAGCTACGAGTGGAAATATGCGAAGTATTGGGCTCATGAAAATTTTATCTAATAGAAAATCAATCTAAAAAAATTTGACAGAAAATGCTCTAAGAGCTAAGACCCAATTTCGCTTTATAAGTCTATTAGCCTTTTGTCAATTCAAAAACTGTGATTTCTGGCCTTACATTAAATCGAATCGGATAAATATTGCCAAGTGCTCGGTTGATATATAATGTTCGTCCATCATTAAGGTCAATTTCTCCAGCGGAGTATGCTCTATTTTTGACAGGTAAAATTGGCGGAGGTAGGAATGGCGGTTTTACTTGTCCACCATGGGTATGCCCTGCCAGAATCCATCCTTTGTAGGCACTCCAAACTTCCAAATCACAGACATCCGGATTATGGCAAAGCACGATATTAGCTGCACCTGGATCATGAGTAGCCATCATTTTTTCAGGACCAAAATTCAATCCCCAATAATCATCCATTCCCAAGAAATTGATTCCTTCAGACTTCCCGATTTCATTTCGCAGTGTACTGATTCCAGCTTTTTCAAGAATCTCGCAAGTGGTGGAGGCAACGGTTTCATTCGACCAACCATGCCCGTAATCGTGATTTCCAAGGACGGCAAAAGAACCAATTTTACCCAAAACGGCTGATTTCAATACATTTTGTAATTGGCTGTATTGCTCCTCTGTTTCGAATGAAGTAAAATCTCCCGTGTAAACCACAAAATCAGGCTGGTAAGCTTTTGCAAGTTCGAGTGATTCTATGAGGTAATTCCAGTCAAACCGATTGCCGACATGCATGTCAGAAACCTGAATTAATGTTTTCCCAATCAATTCTGCAGGGAGGTTTTGAATAGGCATTTTCAACTTCACAAACTCCAATTGATAAGGCGCAATTTGCCAAGAATAAAGTCCCGTTAATGTTGCGGCCGCTCCTAATCCAACTCCTACTTTGATAAATTTTCTACGATTCATTGATGATAAAAATAATAGTTCTGAATTCAGATGGTGAGTTTTTGTAATTTTATCTCAATAACTTCAAATTTTCTAGTGGGAAAATGAAACTCGAAATCTTTTCAATTGATTTGTTGCAAAGCTACTTTTTGGAACTGCCAAAAGGTCTTGGTTCGGCATTCAATAATCTTAAAGATGCAGAAATATCAGTCTTGGATTTCAGTTTCTATTCTTCAGTTGCAGCTGTTTTTAGTAGTAAAATTGAAGGCGAGGAAATCGAATTGGATAGCTATATAAAGCATAAGCGTGATGGATTTATGTTTCAGCCTGATTACACCCGAAAAATAGATGATTTGTATTCTGCCTACGAATTTGCCGGAAAAAATAGATTGAATCAGAAGAATTTGGCTGAAGCTCATCGACTTCTGAGTCAAAATCTGATCGCAAATCAATGGCAAGGCAAGCTGAGAAATCAACAAATGTATGTTTCAACAACTGACGGACGGATTGAATATGTGTCAGCAGCGGTAAGTCAAATTTCTTCCGAAATGGATAAGTTTTACAACGACCTAGCAATGCCCCTTGAAAAGGAAATGACGCTGGAGGAAGCATTCTTTTTTGCTGCTATGACTCATTTAGTTTTTGTCAAAATACATCCTTGGGTAGATGGAAACGGACGAACTGCAAGACTGGTAGAGAAGTGGTTTTTGGCAGAAAAGCTTGGTGAAAAAGCGTGGTTTATCCAAAGCGAAAGAGGTTATTATCAGCAGCATCAAACCTATTACGAAAATTTAAGAAGGCTTGGCTTGGAGTATCCTGAACTCGATTACTCGAAAGCGTTGCCTTTCTTATTGATGCTTCCCCATTCGTTGTTTTA
>JBBQDY010000466.1:0-2696 GCA_038320155.1 Cytophagales bacterium | reverse complement strand
TTTCCATTCTCTCCGGGAATATGAAAGCTGGATCTCATTGGGCTTCCAGGTCTATAAAAAGGCCCCAAAATATCTGAAGTAGTGGCACAATCGCCCACGTATTTCTTACCATCAAATCGGATAAATCCGAAGGTACTCATCGCAGTCACACTGAGTGCTGCCGAGGAAATAAATTGTCTCCTTTTCATCTTATTGGGGTTTAGATGTTGAACCGAAAGAACAATCAAATAACTTCCTTCTTTCTGGTTTTGAAATAGTTAAGAATATAGTAAAGGATAATCAAAAATGCTACGAAAGCGCCCACTGCAATCAATTCGGGCTGGCTGAGTTGAAAGAAAATCCAAGCCAAGGCGATCAGAGCGAAGACTGCAATCAAAAATCCACCTGGGATTTTGAAAACAGGAGACTGATCACTTTTATCACTCATTCTAAATTTGAGAAATGCAAGTACTGCTCCAAAATAGATAATCAGGGAGGAGGCGGTTACCAGAATCAGAAAATATCGAAAGCTACCCGATGAAGCGACGACCCATTCTAGGATGGCAAGAAATAGGATCGCAATAATTGGAGTACCAAACTTAGGATGAAGAAAGGCAAAGAATTTTGGAATTATTTGGTTCTTTGCAGCAGCGAAAAGAACCCGGTTTTTCAGCATGAAAACTGCACTGAATGTACTCCAAACAGCGATAAATGAAACAATGAGTATCATAGTGAATCCCGAATTGCCAGCAATGTTTTTTGCCAAATCTGCTAAAGGAGCATCCTGCTTTTCAAGCAATGCATCTCCCAAAACTCCCTGAACTACCAGATGAATCATACAGAAAATTAAAATTGCGCCGATAATCCCTATTAAAAATCCTAAGGGAGCAGTGCGCTTGGGATTCTTCATTTCCCCGCCTGTAATCAGTGCCATTTCTCCTCCTAAAAAGGCAAAAATCAACAATAATGATGCTTCGCCAACTTTTGAAAATTCAGGAAATCCCTGCCAGGATATGTTCGATATTTCAACCTGAGAAATTCCAAAAACAACTAATGCAAGAATGGCAATCACCTTGATCCCAGTAAGCGTTTTGATGAAAATCATGCTGTCTTTGATCCCTTTGATGCTCAGTAATGAAATGATGCTTAGCATCAATCCAAAAAACAAGAATCTTGGCCAAGGATCGTTCAAGACTTCGAAGTAATTAGAAGCGATATCAGCCATCGCATTCAGTAGCGCAGCGCAAGCCAAAACACCAACACCAAATACATAGAGGAAAGTCGCAACAAATCCTGCCATTCGTCCAAATGCGCGCTCGATATACACATACAATCCGCCAGTTTCAGGAATTCTACTGCTAAGTTCTCCAAAGCAAAGCCCTAAGGCTAAAAAGATCAACCCACAAAAAACATAGGCCAAAATACTTCCGTGGCCAAGAATCACATATACCAAAGCCGGCAGTAGGAATATTCCACTACCAACGGAGATGGATAGGGTATTCATGGTGACATCCAGGATACCCAATTCTCTTTTCAGTTGTCCCTTTTTAGCTTCGCTCATTTATTCGATTTTTAGTTGTGTTTGAATCTGTCTTAGTACGTTGCTGAACTACTTTTGGACTACTTTAAAAATCCCCCCGACTCCCTTTAAAAAGTGGGAGTTAGATCCGATTCCAATTGAAATATCTTCGTTTTACTAAAAATCCAATCTTATTTAATTTAATAACCACGGGCCGCACCATCATCGCTAGCCGATTCGGCAGTTCCTGCAAACACTCCAAGCTTTGCCTCAAAGGTGATTCCCCTCCGGAGAAATCTGTGGATCAGAGATATATTCCAGATCAAAAAGATCGGTGAGTTTAAGGTTGGAGAAAAGTTTTATAGATTATATGACTTTCATTTTGATGACTCTTCGGAATCGTGCACGTTGCTAAATTTAATGCTGATTTGCTTTATCAAACCCCTACCAAAATCCTTCGGGACAGGCGCTTTCCCAATTCCAAATCAAGATTTCGTTTTTGATAGGAACGCACAACATAACGAATACTCACTTTAATTTTTTAGTCTTAATCGCTTTCATTAAGAAGTAAATTACTGACAGTGCAATAAAGAATATGACCAGCCCAGTTTTTTCGTATCCATTCAGATTGGAAAGGAAAAAAAGAATAATCGCCGCCGACAAAATCGGTACGGTATAGCCAAATGGAATTTTGAAATCTCCGGTTTTAAATTGGTGTTTCTTTCTTAGCCAGATTACTGAAAGGGAAACCCCAAAATACACCAAGAGCATACTTGCCGAAGCAATGATTGCCAACTGCCGAAAACCGCCTAATGCAGCAAGCGTAAAACCAAGGCCCGCATAAAGCAAAATTGCCAAATATGGTGTTTTGAATCGAGGATGGATAGCTGCCAATTTATCGATTGGGATGATCCGATCACTGGCCAAGCCAAAAATAACTCTTGGCAGATTTAAAATCTCTCCGCTTAACATGCCGAACATGGATATTCCAGCACCCACCAATAATAGTGTATAGCCGATCGGTCCAAAAACAACGTTAGCCACCGCCGCCAATGGGGCTTCTTTATATCCTGATAATTGATCTCCCAGAACTCCCTGAGCAACGGTTTGAATAAGAATGTAGAGTATTAAAACGAACAGAATTCCAAAGAAAATTGCCTTTGGGACAGTCTTTTGAGGATCCTTGATCTCACCTCCA
>JBBQDY010000465.1:0-2718 GCA_038320155.1 Cytophagales bacterium | reverse complement strand
GATGTGCTTCAGAAATACTTGCACCAGATCTTGAAAGTCGATGAGGCTTCGGCTCCATTTAAGTTGATCTCACTGGAGAAAGAGAAAAAATATACGGCAGGATTGGAAATCAACACCGCCTCCGGTATTCAAACAGTTTCCTTGAAAGGCATTATTGATCGTGTAGATGAGCAAAACGGCTCGGTAAGATTGATCGATTACAAGTCAGGGCAGGACAACAAGAACTTCCCTGATGTGGCTTCTCTCTTCGATCGGGAGCATAAATCCCGGAATAAGGCCGCAATGCAAACCATGTTTTATGGCTTAATCTATCAGGCCACGAACCCGGAAAATACCTTGCCGCTCAAGCCAGCGATCTTTAACCTTCGGGAGATGTTTGGGGATGATTTTAATCCGTATCTCCAGCAGAAACAGCCTTATAAAACAGGCATTGATGTAAATGATTACCGAGAATTCGAAGATGAATACAAAATTGGCCTCACTTCACTTTTAGAAGATATTTACAACCCTGAAGTTCCTTTTGACCAAACTGACGATTTGAAGAAATGTGGGTATTGTCCTTACAAGGAGATCTGTGGGAGGTAGCTGAATCTGATTTCAGAAAAATATTACTTCATAAATAGACATTGATTGCTGGAATCCGACCACTCATACCAATGTGATTTATAAGCAAGTGTCTTTGTCTATATTAACGCTTCAAAAAAACCTATTGGCCCTATGAAAAAATCAGTTTTGATGATGGTATTGTGTTGCGTGACTGTGTGGAGCTGCACCGAAAAAGAAGCAGAGGACCCCTTCGCTACTATAAAACCTGAAGAAAGCAGATTTACTAAAATCCCATTGGTGGAGGGGCTCAATGAGCCGATGGAGCTAGAAGTCCTCGATAATGGGGATGTGCTTTTTATTGAGCGAAATGGGAAATTGAAACTTTACCAAGCATCCACTTCAGAAACAATTCCAGTAGGCGAGTTGGAGGTTTATCCCGACGGAGAGGATGGTTTGCTAGGCTTGGCGAAAGACCCGAATTTTGCTACCAACAACTGGATTTACCTTTACTACGCACCTGTTGGTGCTGAATCCATTAATCGACTTTCAAGATTTGATTTCAAAGAAAATCTACTGGATAAAAGCTCAGAGAAAATCATGCTTGAAGTTCCGGTTTTCAGAGGTTGCTGCCACTCGGGAGGTTCGATTGAGTTTGATGGAAAGGGAAATCTGTATTTGTCCATGGGAGACGATACTACGCCTTTTGAGTCGGATAATTACAATCCAATCGATGAGCGAGTAGGAAGACCAGAGAATGTAGATGCACAGCGAAGTTCGGGCAACTCAAACGATCTCAGAGGTTCGATTATTCGAATCAAACCTGAGGCGGACGGCAGCTATTCTATTCCTGAAGGGAACCTCTGGCCTGTTGGTACTCCTAATACTCGACCAGAGATTTATGTCAAAGGAAATAGAAATCCTTATCGAATTTCCCTTGATCAACGGAATGGAAATCTTTTTTGGGGGGAAGTTGGACCGGATGCTTCTGTGGATTCTCTGAAGCGCGGACCGAAAGGTCATGATGAAATCAACTTGGCGACTAAAGCAGGATATTTTGGCTGGCCCTATTTTGTAGGAAATAATAAGCCGTATTGGAAATATGACTTCGAGAAACAGGAGAGTGTTTTTGAGTTTGACCCAATGGCTCCGAAAAATACTTCTCCAAATAATACCGGAATTGAATCACTTCCTCCTGCTACTTCTGCGCTCATTTGGTATCCTTATGGTCCATCAGAAGAATTCCCGATGCTGGATGAAGGCGGTAGAAATGCGATGGCTGGTCCGGTTTATTATCGGGAGGATTACGAAAAATCGGATGTTCGATTTCCTGGCTATTACGATGGTAAAGTTTTCATCTACGACTGGATGCGGAACTGGATTTTCACGGTCAGCTTGACGGAGAATTACGAGTACGATTCCATGGAGCGATTCATGCCATCAACCATTTTTGATAAGCCAGTAGATATGCAGTTTGCCAAAGATGGCTCTTTATATATGTTGGAATACGGCACTTATTGGAGAGCTCAAAATGACGATGCGGGCTTGTACCGGATTGTTTTTGCCGAAGGGAATCGAGCTCCTCAAGTTAAAATTTCAGCAGATAATAAAGTTGGCGCAGCGCCACTTCAGGTTAAGTTTTCATCAGAAGGCACTTTAGACTTAGATACCGATGATGCTATAAGTTTCGAATGGGACTTTGGAACAGGCGGAGCAAAATCCCAAGAAGCCAATCCTTCATTTACTTTTGAAAAAGCAGGGACTTATCAAGTCAAATTAACGGCAAAAGATAAAGGTGGAGAAAGTAGTGAGGCTACTTTGGAAATAAAAGTTGGGAACGAAGCACCTGCTGTGCAGATTAATTGGAGTGGAAATCGAAGCTTTTATTTTGGCAAAGAAGCAATCGACTATGCGGTAAATGTCAGCGATCGGGAAGATGCTACGATCGATCAATCCCAGCTTGATTTGACGATCACCTATTTAGAGGGATATGATCTGATCAAGGTTGGGCATGCCGAAGAAATATTAAGTATTGGAGAAACCTACATCAACCAAGCGGGTTGCAAGGCTTGTCATGCTATAGCAAATGAATCAGTGGGGCCTGATTATACGGCAGTTTCGGAGAAGTATAAAGGTGATGCCAACGCAAAATCATATTTGATTAATAAAATCAAA
>JBBQDY010000464.1:0-2734 GCA_038320155.1 Cytophagales bacterium | reverse complement strand
GCTTTCAGGATCATCAAATTCTACGGTACTTTTCTTTTTTACACGCGGAAAAACTGTACCCGGAACGTTCAACAAAACGAATACTCATTTTAATTAATCTGATTTTCTGCTTTATTCAAATCATTAAAATGGGGCGTTTCGTTCTTTCGTCTTCGATCCAGAAAAGCAAGGAAAATAAGGCCACCGGTATGAATGCGTACACACATATTTATTTCAAAACTGCGTCTCCGGCTACATATTGGAGCGCATCCAAGTAGAATCGAAGTAATCGTGGATCATCGAAACTCTGTGCGTTATGCGAAGGGGAGATGTACATCACTCGACCTTTCTCCTCTGATCTGATCCAAGAGACGTAAGTCTTTCCCTCTTTCAACTCCTGACCTTTTCTTTGGCCTTCGATTTCAGCATTGTTGAAATAAAGTAAAGGCGTGAAATCAAGATTTGCGTAGGCGTTTTTATAGAAATACGGCTCATCGAAATGGCTGAAACCTTCTACCGGAAACGCCTGAACAAGGGGATGAGATGAATCTTCCAACCGAACTTGGAATTTTTGCTGTTTTGGATGGTAGTCGAAACTTCCCCCAACTAATCGGCTGAATTCCGCGGAGTTATTCTGAGTCGTGATCGCCCCATGAATCAGGAGCAATCCACCGCCATTTTTGACGTAGGCACTGATGTTTCCTTCTAATTCTAAAGCTTTTGCCATCAAGATTGCAGAATCTGCATCTGAGGTCTCGCGAAGTTTATCCCAAAATAAATTCCGATGGTCTCCCTTAGAGCAGGTGTTATTTAGAACCACAGCATCGAATTGAGCTAGATTTTTCGCTTCAAACAAGGCGATATCCTTGCTGCCCGTTACCTCAAAAACATCTGCTTTTTCGCTGATGATTTTGATCATCTCTTCAGTATGTGGAATCACCCAGTGATTGAACCCAGTATGAAGGGAAAAGACCAGGATTTTTTTCTTTTTCTGGAAATCAAAAGAAGTTTCCTCAGGTGCCAGAGATCTGATTTTTCCTTTCCAATCTTCATTTAATGTGACGACCTCTAAGCTTTGGCCGAAGGCCATTCCGGAAAAGGAAAAGAAAACGATTGCGTAGATAATAATTGGCTTCATCGGGTTTGATTGTTGAATGGTCGGTGATCTTTTTAGATTTTCAATATCTTTAAAGGATACTCCCAATAACCTGAATTTTCTATGATTCGCAAAACGTATTTTGGTCTCTTTGGTATTTTGCTTTTTCTTTCTACGGAATCGATCGCGCAATCAGTCAGTTTATCTCAAAATGAAAACGGGGTTGACTTCAAGGTAGGTGATCGTGTGGTCTTGACTTACCAGACCGCTACTGCGAAAGTCCCTGATGGCATTAAAAAGGAATACGAAAAGTCAGGATTCATTCATCCCATTACTTCGCCTTCCGGTCAAGTGCTCAGCCGGATTCAGCCAACGGATCATTACCATCACTATGGAATCTGGGGCCCTTGGACTCGAGCTACCATAGGAGGGAGAGAAGTGGATTTTTGGAATTTGGCAGATGGAAAGGGGAGAGTGGACTTTGGTGAGATTCTCTCTATGAAAGAAGCTGGCGGAGCTGCCGAGCTAAATGTCCGGCAAAATCACCTCGATCTTACCGCTCCCGAAAGCGAGCGATTAGCGATCAAGGAAGACCTTCGCATCAAAGTTAAACCTGCGGATAATGGTCGATACAGTGTGGATTATACCACGACGATTCAAACTCCCTTGGAAGGCGGAATTCTTTTGGATGATTATCGCTATGGGGGAGGGATAGGTTTTCGAGCCACGGAAGTTTGGGGTGATGACAACAGTACGATTCTGACCTCAGAAGGACATAAGCGCAAAACTGCGGATGGTACCGAAGCAAAATGGATCATCGTTCAAGGCGACACCAAAGCTAAGGAAGGAAAAAGTGGGATTTTATTTTTGAGTCACAACACAAACAAAGTTCATCCCGAACCGCTACGCGTCTGGCCACTTGGTCAATATGAAGGAATAGGAAATGTATTTATTGAGTTTTGCCCTATTCGTCATGATTCTTGGGCGCTTCTAAAAGATCAAAATTATACTTTAAAATATCGAATGATTGTCTACGATGGTACGCTCAGTGCATCAGAAGCTGAGGCTTATTGGAAGGCATTTGTGAAGTAATGAAGAAAATGAGAAGGAAGACAGGAGACGGAAGACGAAGATCACTTCATCTAGATTAATTAAAATCTGATGATCCGCTTTATTGCAAGTAGGAACGAAAAGCAAAATATAATTGGGGACATCCCGATAGCCATCGGGACAATAAACAGGGGCGTTTCGGTCTTCTTTCTTCGGTCCCGAAAAGCAAAGAAAATAAGGCTACTGGTGCAATCTCGGAAATACCTTAAATAGAAATAATACTTTGACCATATTATCCCAAAAACCATGAAAAGAAGAAATTTTATCAAAAATACTGCGCTAGCAACTGCCGCCATTGGATTTCCTACGATAGTGCCTTCCTCAGTTTTTGGCAAAAATGCCCCAAGCAATAAGATTAATATTGGCCAAATAGGTTGCGGACGAATTGCCAGAGATCACGACATGCCTGGCGTTTGGGAGCATGATGTCGCACGAATAGTGGCCGTGTCTGACGTGGACTCGAACAGAATGGCAGATGGTAAAAAGCACGTCGAAAGCTACTATAGCAAAAAGATGGGTTCGCCCTATCTTAATGTGAAGCAATATGCG
>JBBQDY010000463.1:0-2735 GCA_038320155.1 Cytophagales bacterium | reverse complement strand
CCGTCCGGTGCAAAAGCCATTCGTAACACTCCAGACTGAAACCCACTTCTGAAATCAATCGAAGCGCCTTGATATACTCCATTTACTTTTTCCAGCATGATCCGCATAATCTTACTTTGTCCCTGATCTCCTACCAAAATCTGCCCTCCGAATGGGCCTAGGAAATTCTCAGGAATCATAAGTGGTTCCGAATTGGAAATCCCATGAATTCCATGAGGCAGCCAAACCGCAGGCAGCTTGATACTAGGAAGTTTTTTACGCGCTTCGTAAAGGGTGATGAATTCCGAATCCACCTCATTTTCAGGTTTGATAAAGCGGTCATTGGCGTCTTTCACAAACTGCGGATCCACAATGGCTGAGTGCTGAGCGGTAGTCATTTTGATTGGTGAATCATCCAAGCCTGACCAAGCCAATCCAGCTGGATGACCCGAGAAATCACCTTTCTCCAAATGCCATAATCCACCAGAACCCATGTAATCGCCCTGATTTTCTGTATAAAATATCTCTCCCTCTAAAATCCCAACTCCCGCAGGTGATCTCATCCCGGTGGCATAAGGTTCGATGGTTCCATCCCGGTGAATCTTCATCGTCCAGCCACGCATCGGTACTCTGCTTTCTCCTCGCCACCACTGCTGATTACCGAAAGCGACATTTGTCGTCACGACAAAACTTCCATCCGAAGCTACTTTGGGGCCAAAGCTATATTCGTGATAGTGCGAAGAAAGCGGCCAAGAGGCTACCGTTTCGTACTTATCTGCTTTGCCGTCACTATTGGTATCCGTCATTTTGGTCAATTCGCCACGCTGCACCGCATAGAATGATCCCTCTTCGTAGACCAATCCCAAGGCCTCATGAAGCCCGGAAGCAAACTTGCGGAAATAAGGTCTTGCTGAAGTAGGATTTTCCACTACGAAAATATCCCCTCGACGGGTAGCAACACCCAAATTTCCATTGGGAATCATCGTCAGTCCGCCTACTTCCAGAAGCAATCCCTCAGGTGCTGGCACCCGAAGTATCTTATAAAAATCCTCCTCTTTGGGAGATTCCTGTGCGAATGAATTTGCTCCCAAGCTTAAAAAACTCAGCCCAAGAACGAATGATTTGAAAGTCAATTTATAATTGTTCATCGTATCGTATCTAAATTAGAATAATAGGGAATAGCTCAAATTTCCATTGAAAGGGAGAAAAATGCCTTGCCCATTTGCGGTAGGCATCTGGGTTGGAATCACTCCCTTGTCAGCCACCTGGAGGTAAAGGCCAGTCTCTTCGATTAGGTAAATGGTCTCTGATATTTTCTTCAGTCCTCCACCTGCTGCCACTTGAATGCTACTTCCGAGGGGAGCACCGGAGATCTGGATAGTTCGCTCGATGCCTGTTCCATCCGCTTTCACTTTCAGATGATCAGTGAATAAATTTCCTGTTTCGGTCTTCCCTTTGAAAACTACGTCCCCATCTCCTTTGACTTCATAGCCTGCCGATTTCAACCCGAGATCAGTTGAATTTTGGAAAAGATTAGTGCCTGTATTTAAGTTGGTCACCACACCTAGCGGAAGCGAAATTCCATTTCCTCGATCATTCCACATCGGCGTAGCATCCAGAAATCCACCCCGCCAAACGCGGATCAATTGCTGAGAGCTCAGGTCATAACTGAAATGAACGCCGGGCTTGGAAGAAACTGAAACGGCATGCGAGAGATTTTTTCCGTCAGGCAATCTAATAAAGCTGCGTAAAACTGGAGTTGCGTCAGTATCCACATAAATCGGGTCTGCAAAATATCCTGGAGCGATAGCCGGCGAACTTAAAGCAACAGGCCACATCGCTTCATTGCTGATGTTCCATTGGAATCCTTGCAAACTCCAATCTCTAGGCTTGGAAACCCAAATCGTGTAGGGAATATTTCCAGCCTCAAGGGACTTTTGAACCTGACTGGTATAGGAATTAAAAACGATTTTTTCGGCACTTTCACCCAATTGAATAGCAGATAATCCCTCCGGCACCATCACATCTAAGGTATAATTTCCTGCTTTTTTAATCTCCAAAACTCCTTCAAACTTGGTTAAAGTAGGCCCCGAAATTCCGGTCTGAAAATCTTCAAATGATGAAAGCTTTCCTACGTTCGCAGCTTCCAAACTTGCTATCTCAGGAAACTCGTTAAACGCTCCTGGATAAACTGTATATGAAATTGATCCCACGGTTGGCTCTGGAAAATTCATCCGCATCACTTCCAAGGATTTGATCGCCACAGGACCATGATCGCCTTGAATTCGGATCGGCCCTTCGGCTACATCAGTTGCTTTTAAAGCTCCTCGGGTTGGCCCAAATAATTCCAGATCTTCATGGATGGTTACGCCATTTAACTTGATGTATCGAAAGCGTGCATTTTCGGTCTTTTTGCCAGAGGCGTCAAATCTTGGCGCTTTAAAAGAAGCTTCCAATGTCTGCCAAATGCCCGGAGCTTTGCTAACATTTTGTCTTGGAGCATAGCCCTGATAGCCTTTTTGACCATCTGGTTTAGATTCATCCCAGCGCTCATAGACGCCACCATTTCCTCCTGCGCGTGGGGTAGTTTCTTTCCAAGAGTCTAAAAGTTGGATTTCATATTGTCCTTGGAGGTAGATTCCAGAGTTGGAACCTTCACCCATCAGGTAAGTCATTTTGAGATCCACATCACCAAAGGATTCTTTGGAGACAATGTCGGTTCCTTTATCCTTTTTGGTTGGCTGATTCATCATGAT
>JBBQDY010000462.1:0-2738 GCA_038320155.1 Cytophagales bacterium | reverse complement strand
GAGAAGTCAGGCTTTTTGGAGGCTTCTAAGTCAGTCAAAATTTTCAACCGATTGAGTGAGGATTTGGATGTGATGCGTCAGTCTTTGTTGTATTCTGGATTGGAAGTTTTGTCACGAAACATCAATAGAAGGCAGACAGATTTGAAATATTTTGAATTTGGCACAGTTTACAACAAAGTAGAACGCGGATATACTGAAAGTAGAAGGCTGGCAATTTTCCTTTCTGGGAAGAAATCTTCAGAAAGTTGGATTGAGCCAGCCAAGAGTTTTGCCTTTGCGGATCTTTACACTACGGTAGAGAATTTACTCTTGACCCTTAACATCGATCTTGGTGAAGTAAGCATGGTCGAAGGAGCACCTTTCGAATATGCTTTACAATTGAAATTCGGAGAGAAGGTTCTTGGTGAAGTGGGTTTGGTCGAAGATAAGTCTCTGAAACTTGCTGAGGTTCGTCAGGAAGTATGGTTTGCAGATTTGAACTGGGATTTGCTTTGCAAAAAAGCTGCAGGGCTAAAGAAGTATCAGGAGATTTCAAAATTCCCTGAGGTGAGAAGAGATCTTTCATTAGTAATCGATAGGTCTGTTTCCTATGATCAGGTGAAGAAAGTAGCCTTGAAATCAGGAGGGAGATTGTTACAACGAGTTGGAGTTTTCGATGTCTATCAAGGTGATAAAATTGATGCTGGAAAGAAAGCCTACGCATTAAGTTTTCACCTTCAGGATCAGGAAAATACACTGACGGATAAGGTAATTGACAAAACAATGAGTAAATTGATTCAAGCCTTCGAAAACGAGGTAGGCGCATTGATCCGTACATAGAAATGATTCAAGAGGAACTGCAAAAACTGGAAAAACTAGCGATTCAGGCTAGTAAAAAATTGTCGGAAATGACTGAGGAAAACCAACAGTTGAAGACGAATTTGGCCAACGTAAATCAATCATTGGCTGAAAAAGAGCAGCAAATCGAGCATTTTAAAAATAGGATTAAAATTAGTAACATTGTGGAGAACCGACCGGTGAGTCCAGGAGATTCGAACGAAATGAGTGACTTAATCAATAATTATATACAAGAAATCGACCATTTGATCACCTATTTATCAGATTGATATGGAAACATTAGCCATCAAACTTAAGATAGGAGATCGTGAATACCCCATGCGTGTCAAGATTGAGGATGAATCCAAAATCAGGCATGCAGGCAAGTTGATCAATGAAAAATTGAGAAAATATAAAGAAGAATTTGGACTGGATGATACCCAAGATTTATTAGCAATGGTTGCGTTTGACTGCATGGTTGAGTCTTTGGAGACCAAAGAATTAAACGATGGGGATAGCGAACAAATAAAATCCAGTATTTCTCAAATCAGTATGCTTTTGGAAAAAGCACTGTAATTATTACCACTTATTTCTTAGACTTTTCGGATTCTCACTAGGTGATATAACTTAATTAAACCTATGGGAGACATACTATATATTGTCCTGGCAGCCTTAATTGGTACTGGCGCAGGAGCTGCGATTGCAGGTGCACTGATCAAAAACAAGAATGCAAAGCTGGAGGAAGAGACCAAAGAAAGGGTGAAATCCATGCTTCGTGAGGCTGAAATCAATGCTGAATCGATCAAAAAAGAGCGTATTCTAGAATCGAAGGAAAAATATCTGAAGCTGAAATCAGAGTTTGACGAGGAGATGAATTCCAAGAAGAATATCATCATCACCAATGAGAATAAAGTAAAGCAGCGCGAGCAACAAGTGTCGAAAGAACTGGAGCAAGTGAAGCGAAAAGAGGCTGAATTGGACAGTAAAAAAGAGAATCTCTCTGCCCAACTACATTCCGTCCAAGTGAAGAAAGATGAACTCGAAAGAATTACTAATCAACGTATCGCTGATTTGGAAAAAGTAGCAAACCAATCCCGTGAAGAAGCCAGAGAAGAATTAGTTAAAATGCTCACCGAGGAAGCGAATTCTAAAGCTTCTTCTCTGATCAAAGACATCCTCGACGAGGCAAAATTAACTGCAACCAAGCAGGCTAAGAAAATTGTATTGGACACCATTCAGCGAACCGCTACTGAGCATGCAGTTGAAAACTGTGTTTCTGTCTTCAATATCGAAAGCGATGATATCAAGGGAAAAATAATTGGTAGAGAAGGTCGAAATATTCGTGCCTTAGAAGCTGCAACAGGTGTAGAGATCGTCGTAGATGATACCCCTGAAGCTATCATTATTTCAGGATTTGACCCAGTCAGAAGAGAGATTGCAAGACTTTCCCTGCATCGATTGGTTCAGGACGGACGTATCCACCCTGCTCGAATCGAAGAAGTCGTAGCTAAAACCGAGAAAAACATCGAAGAAGAAATCGTCGAAATCGGCGAGCGAACTTGTGTCGAGCTAGGAATTCATGGACTCCATCCTGAGTTGATTCGAATGGTAGGCAGAATGAGATATCGATCTTCGTATGGTCAGAATCTGCTTCAACATTCTAGAGAAGTAGCTAAACTTTGCGCTACCATGGCAGCAGAAATGGGGCTAAATGCCAAACTGGCTAAACGGGCAGGGTTGCTTCACGATATCGGAAAAGTATGGCACGAGGAGCAAGAGCTTCCTCACGCGGTGCTGGGAATGGAACTGGCAAAGCGTTACAAAGAGCATCCTGAAATCTGTAATGCAATTGGAGCTCACCATGACGAAATCGAGATGACCACGATGATCTCTCCGATTGTTCAGGCCTGTGATGCTATCTC
>JBBQDY010000461.1:0-2741 GCA_038320155.1 Cytophagales bacterium | reverse complement strand
TAGAGCTCATATCCATCAATTTGTGTCAAGCTTAGAATCCTTGATGAATAGGGGAAAACAGGGAATTCCTTATTCAGAACAGAAATAAGGACATTCGCATCAAGAAACAGCTTCATTTCCGAGACTCAAAGAATTCCTTTTTCTTGGAAGAGTTTTTATCGTTGATTCGGATATACTCAGCCTCTCCTTCTGCCACTTGATCAATCCAATCCGCGATCGGAAGATCTTCTAAAGTTTTGTAGTCATTTGACGTCAGTTGCGAATAAATGTATTCAGTCAGTCTTGAAAGACTGATTTGATTCTGCTTCGCAAAGGCTTTGGCATTTGCGATAACTTCTGAATCAAAGGCAAGTGTTATTTTAGAATCCATAGCTGAGAATTTATACGACAAAATTAATTTATTTATACGTAAAATAAAATCATCGCTGGGGTATCTCCGTTAATTTCAGCTTATAGTAAATCACCTGATCCTCTTCTGTACCGAAATAGTCTTGATTTATCTTAGCTAAAATCTCTCCGTCTTTTGTAATCACTCTACTAAAAATCAAACCCGAAGGAACTGGAATATCATTTTGGATCAATTCATTTTTCGAGTTAAAAATAGCTGCATATGTTTCCTCAATTAAATTCAAATCTATTGGGTTTGCTTCCTGTTGATTTCTTACAATGACATCTTCACTAGTTCCCTTTTGATAAATCACAATAATATTTTTACCGGTATGGTATAAACCAAGAATGCCGGCAGGTTTAATATTTTTTGAGAGTTCGAAGTAGTTTTGAATTTCCTCAAATGGAACACCTAAAGGTTTTACAGCATCCTCAACCTCTAAATCAACTGCCATTTCCAGAATCAATTCCTGATCTTTTTCTTGATACACAAAAAACTTTAGCTCGTACAAAAAACTTAAATACCATTGACCTCCAAACCGTTGAACACGAGGAAAAGAAAGAAAATAACAGTTACCGTCTGCATATAACGATTCCTTCGGAAAGGCCATCAAAGGTCTTGTTTGCTTGGTTAAGGTATCCAGAGCTTCCATAAAAGACTTATAATACATTCCTTTAACCATTCCTCCCATACCGCCATAATATCCTAAACTATCAAAGTATTCTGGTCTCAAATAGGCAATTTCGTTTCCAAAAGGAAAAAATGCATCAGCGATACTTTGATTGAGGTAAATGTATCGATAAGGAATGGGAGTGGTTTTAAGGATTTCGCCTTTTTCTGACAACTCAAAAAAACCATTGGAAGAATCAAAGATTTGAATTTCCCTATCACGCATCGAGATCAAAAAAATTCCATTTATAGATCCAGGGCCTTCCAATGGAATTTCAAATGAATTTTTAATTTCTCCATATTGATCAAAAATTAAAATCTCCTGATCCTTCTTAGTCAGGCTTATAAACTCCTCTGATATGGAGTCATAATCCATGATCCACAAATCCCCCAAATAATCAATCCTCAGCGAATCCACGATCTCCATGGAATAACTCGACGTTTCAGTTTCACCAGCATGATCGGAAGACCCGCAACCGAAGCAGCAAAGAGAGACTAACCCTAAATAGAACTGACAACTTCTCGTCTCTAAAATTAAGAAATTTAGACTTTAGCTTTAGTTAAAAAAGCTAAATCAGTTTTTTGCTATCACATTGAAAACAAAGGCCCTATACTTAAGCAAGGCTACGAAAATCGCCCCTCCGAAAGCGTTCCCAAGTAAAGCAGTACCTTGAAATGTCAAATAATTACCCAACGAAATATCTGGAGAACTCAGCATTCCCGCAAAAATCTCCACACTACCAATAATACTATGATGCAGTCCTGTGAAAGCCATCACTGCCGTAATCAAAAATATAATCACAATCCTGCTGATTGTATCTCGGGCCGAGGCAAGCAACCAAGACAAAAGCCCCATGAGCCAACCTGCTAAAATCGCACTGGAAAAGATCACCCCGACATTAAAATCCAAAACATGTTTTGCAATTTTCTCTACAACTGTCAGATCAAATAAATGAAGGCTTGGCCCAAGCCAAAGTAAAACTAAAGCAATTAAATACCCTCCTATCAAATTGCCACTAATCACCAAACCCCAGATTTTAAGTAGGCTAGGAACGCTTCGCTTTTTATTCAAAACTGGCAAGGTAAGCAGCGCAGTTTGCTCTGTAAAGAGAATACTTTGCCCCAAAACGACCAAAATAAACCCCAAAGGATAGACAAAAGCTATCATTTTGAATACTGTATCCTCAGCAAGCTTCCCAGTCAAAAAGTAAAAAAGTGTACAAATCATTAGGTAACTAAAACCAATCTCAAGACCAGCTGTTAGGGAGCTTAAAAGGATACTTTGAGGACTTTTATTGTAGGTGTCCTGCGCATGACTGAGCTGTTCCCGTAAGATTTCCCCATGTGATTTTGCTGTATCTTTTTTGGGTGATTCTGCCTTCTCGATCTCCTTATCGATCTGTTTTTGCTGGTCCTTGTCCTGCTGTTCTTTAGTTTTTTCTTTTTTCAACGTCATATTCTTTCCAGTCTACGCCTTCCAATCTAGAAAAGCTTCAAACCACCTTTTCAAAAAGTGTACTATCTTCTACATTTCATCATTATCTGAGATTCAAACAGCTTATCATTCCCTATTGTTGTAAAAAAATCTTTAAGATAGGATTTGGCAAGTTTGACATCCCGTTCTTCCATGAAAAGTTGATTATCCACCAAAGCCATCAGACTATTTTCCTTTTTTAGAAACTCC
>JBBQDY010000460.1:0-2742 GCA_038320155.1 Cytophagales bacterium | reverse complement strand
ATCATGACTATCGCTATGAATTATGATCTATATGAAATTCAGAACCTTAACTTAAGCTTGAAATCAGATCTGTCTGAAATTTCAGATTTGGAAATTACTGAAGTAACTCAGTTTGTTGATTTCTTGATAACCAAGATCCCTGTGCAGGTTTTTTCTGAGTATCAGGTTTTCCAAGAGCGGCGGTTGAAATGTCTTTCTTATGCTTTCACAGATTCAGATACACTTTTTTTTAATCCAGAGGAAGAGCTCTATCCAAGCCGAATTCTAAAGATTTTCCGCATATTTTTTTCATCTAATGACTTTGAATTAAAGCTTCTCTACGACGACAAAAAAAATGAAGCTATGATTTTTGAGCGGCTATCTCAGTATTCTTCTTATTTCAAATTTGGGTTTGGTGTGAAATATGGCTTAATCCAGTTGTCAGAAGACCCGGCACTTTTTCATCACTGCTTTGACAAGCGATTTGAAAATGGAGGATTAAGCAAATTACTGGAAACCAAACCATTAATTACCACTTCGTCCATTTTTAAAGATGCTAATATGTTTTACTGGTTACACCTTATTCCCTGATTTTTTCATAGCCTATTGTGATGATTTAGCTAATGTTAAGAATAAAAAAGCTGTAACAGTTATAAGCTCTACCTAAGATTAAGGGAGAGGGTTTACATCCGAATTCATTTTCATAAGTATTCCGCATCAGTAAAAGGTATAGTTGAGAAACGGGTCTGAAAAGTTTCATCACAGCTGAAAAGGTGTCTGCTGTCATGATCTAGTCAGAAAAGGAAAAATTTTCCAATAATGGGCAAATCAACTTTCAAACGAAAAACTAATTTTCTTATCTATCGTCTCAGCATTGGAAGTATTCCGCATCCTTTTAATAGATATCTTAAAAACTTTCGCCGAAAAAAATGTATTCTATTGAATAGAAACTCTAAATCTTGTTTGAATAGTATTCATAAAACCAATTTGGAATATCTGATTGATTAATCCTATCCCATATTTTTTCTCCCTTTTGCATTTTAAAATGTGCAATAAGTCTGAAATTTTCACCATTTCTTGAATTGTCAAAGAAAAATGCCTGATAGGCATGTTGAGCAGCTTCGTACATTAAATCGAGTGATCGGAAATATCGTTGCTCAATCTTATCTTCAGGCACACTGTGACCACCTAACTCTGTTCGTATTTTGACTCTGTATTTATTGATTTCAGGAGCTTCTGTAGACACAAAATATAAGTAAACTTTGTATCCTGCATCTTTTGCCTGCTTCATGATATCTATTTTGGAAGGATGGGAAAAGACGGTTTCAAATGAGAATTTCCTCAGTTCGGAAAGTAGCTTTTTCCTTAAAAAATCCGCGATGATTTGAGCTAAACGCTCACTGAAGTTAGAATCTAAAAGCCTTATTCGATTATTGATGAGTGAGAAAGTCCTTAAAAAATCATCCTTTGTAAAGGCCGATGATATTAGGCCTGATAGAGTACAAATCTCAGTGAACTCCTCTAATGTAGTTTCAATGTTATAAAAATTGAAATAAATTTCTTCCTTTAGGAGTTGTTTCGCCAAATCATCAGCATTGACATATGTACCAAAGTCAACGGGGATTTCACTTACCTTGTGGCTTCTAACGGCCTCTATAATGGTGCTTTTTCCTGATCCATTAGGGCCAGCAAAAATACGAAGACGCAATTCTGGTTTAATCAAGGACAAGTTTGTGTAAGGTTGAGGCTCCTTTTATTTCTTTAATGCGTTGGATACTCCCGTCCTGATTTTCTCGCACAACCCATCCATTTTCGGCTTTAATTACATAACCGGCCGTTTTCATGGCTTGGTTTGAAGCTCTCTTAATTGCTGCAGTAGCTACACGAACGACATCTCTTTTCGTTAGATATGCTGTCTGTGTCTTTACTTTTGAAGTAGCTTTTCTGAGTTTTTTAATATTCTTCATGTTTCAATTTACTTATTTACTTCCCGATACAAAAATTCCTAAAGATATTCTCCAACAGGTCATCGGTTGTGATCTCACCTGTGATTTCGCCAAGGAAATAGAGTGAGCGGCGAATGTCCATTGCGACAAAGTCATTGGTGATTTGATTGTCCAAACCGCTTAAGATATCTAGGAGGGAAGCTCGAGTTTTGACTAGGGAATCATAATGACGAACATTGGTCACGATGGTATTTCCAGTACGGAATTTGTCCAAATTTACCAGTTCGAGGATTCGAATTTTCAACTCTTCCAAATTCTCTTTTTTTCCTGCGGAAATGAAAATAGTATCTGGGTGCTGCTCCTTTAACTCATTACTAATATTAGCATTAGCCTTATCGGTCTTATTGGCCACTTTAAGGAAAGGAACGCCCTGATTTTCGAGGGTATTGATCTCTCGATTGATTTCGACCAAGTCAGTATCACCTAGATCAAACAGATATAAAATCAAGGAAGCGGACTTCATTTTCTCATGCGTTCGACCTACACCAATCGCTTCGATGGTATCGGTAGTTTCACGTAAACCAGCCGTATCGATAAAGCGAAACATTACCCCGCCAATGGATATCTCATCCTCAATGAAGTCTCTGGTCGTACCTGCAATTTCTGATACGATCGCTTTCTCTTCATTAAGCAAAGCATTGAGTAGGGTGGACTTTCCAGCATTTGGCTTTCCGGCGATGACTGTGGGAACGCCATTTTTGATCACATTGCCGAGATCGAAACTTAAAATTAATTCCTCTACCACTCGAAGTAATCG
>JBBQDY010000459.1:0-2752 GCA_038320155.1 Cytophagales bacterium | reverse complement strand
ACCATGCCTGATGGTTTATTTACCACCATGAGATACTGATCCTCAAAGATTATATCCAGATCAAGATTTTCAGGAACTATCTCGGTGTCACGTCTTGGTTTTTCAAAATGAACCTGAATATCATCTTCCGGCTTGATCTTGTAACTGCCCTTGGTATTCTCACCATTTACTTTGATCGAACCAGAATCGATGGCTTGCTGAACTCGGCTTCGAGTCGCAAAAGCAACCTTATCTGTCAGAAATTTATCGACCCGAATCGGAGACTGACCTTTGTCAACTATAAACCGGTAATGCTCATACAATTCTAATTCTTCTTCTTCGATCTCGTCGTCGTGCTTATCGCTCATGCTGCAAAAATAAGATTATTAACTTTAACAATCATTTGAAATCCTTTTATCCATGCTTGAGTCGCTTCCTGTCATCAATCAACCGCTAGATCATCCGCTCTTGGAGGAGAAAGGAATAGAATTAGCAATCAAACGACTGGATCTAGTTCATCCCCTGCTTTCCGGTAACAAGTTTTTTAAGCTGAAATACAATCTTGGAAAAGCTATTTCGGGTGGCTTTGATAAAATTCTCACTTTTGGCGGTGCCTATTCCAATCATATCTACGCCACAGCTGAGGCTGCCAAAGCAGCAAATATCAACTCAATTGGGATCATCCGAGGCGAAAAAGTGGAGCCGTTAAATCCAACCTTGGCTCATGCGGAATCATTGGGAATGGACTTACATTTTATCGATCGATCAACTTATCGATTAAAAGAAGAGGCAAGTTTCTTGGAAAATCTTATGGAAAAATTCGGAGCATTTTACCTCATTCCTGAAGGGGGCACAAATGAGCTCGCGATAAGAGGAACCGCCGAAATCTTGGAGCTTGAGGACCATTCCTATTCCCATGTGAGTACTTGTATTGGTACAGGAGGCACCTTCGCAGGGCTAGTTAAAACCCTTACCGAGCCGCAGCACCTTCTTGGCTTTTCCGCTCTCAAAGGTGATTTCATTCATAATGAGATTAAAGAATTATTGGAAAATCATCATATCAGCAGCAAAGGTGATTTTCGGATTTTCGATCAATTCCACTTTGGTGGCTACGGGAAATACAATCAGGAATTAATTGACTTCATCTGGTGGTTTTTTGAAAGCTTTGGAATAGTCCTCGATCCTATCTACACTGGTAAAATGATGGCTGGAATCTGGGAATTAATAGGCAAAGATTTTTTTCCCAGCGGATCAAAAATTCTGGCTATCCACAGTGGTGGACTACAAGGGAATTTTGGATTCACAGCGCGAACTGGGATTAAGCTCCCGTCTCTTTCAAAGTAAAAAAATCATCCGCCTCTTGAGGATGAATCTGCAAGACATTGGCCAGCACTAGCCGAACCAAAGTTTTCGAAGCGATGAATTTTGGAAGCTTCGCCAGCTTTGCATAATCCTTCAGGGTAATCTGACCGGTTTCCTGCATCGCTTTCATCAGTAATTCTTCTTTCCAACTATAGGTGAAAATCGTGTCTCGTTGAGCTTTTCCCCGACGCAATACTTCCCATACTTCTCGGCTTGCCTGCACACTTCGATCCGCAACCCGAATAAATGCTTGCTTGCGGTCTTTTTCTTTCAAATAATGAGGGCGATCACTGCTTAGGGGAATTTTAAAAACTGCGACTCCCTTTTTCTCATTCAGCTTAATCAAAAAAACTTCGTATGCTAACTGAGGAAAAATCAACTCCCGGATCGCTTTTTCCATCACAAAAATCTCCTCCTCAATAAAACGTTGCCCACTCACCGTCCCATCATCATCCACACCAATCAACAAATCACCCCCCACAGTATTGGCCAAAGCAATTAGCTCCCGAACAATTTTCTCAGGATGCGCGGCTTTTTTCTTGAATTCAATCTTTAGCCCCTCTCCTTTCGAAGCGAGTAATCTGATATCCTGCAGTGTCATTATTGTTGATTTATTTCTGAAAAAGCTCAGGATTTCACTCCAAACCTCAATTGTTCCAATCGGGCTTTTTGCGACTGCCAATCATCTCTAAGCCTGGCTGCCTCCATGAAGTTGAGCTCTTTGGCGGCCTTTTCCATTTGTTTTTGAGTTTGTTGAATCAGTTTTTCCAATTTTTCCTTACTCAAATATTGCACCACCGGATCTGCTGCCAAGCTCGCTTCTCCCGGCATCGGTTCCGCATAGAACTTGGCATTTTTCTTAGAATCAGCCACTTTCGTTTGGCCCATGATTTTGTCACGAGATTTCAAAATGGTGGTCGGTGTAATTCCATGTTCGGTATTATACACGATCTGAAGTACGCGTCGACGTTTGGTCTCATCGATCGCCAATTGCATCGAATTAGTGATCTTATCGGCGTACATAATTACTCTCCCTTCAGAATTTCGAGCAGCTCTACCGATCGTCTGCACCAAACTTCGCTCATTTCGAAGGAAACCCTCCTTATCCGCATCCAGAATAGCTACCAGCGAAACCTCCGGTAAGTCCAAACCTTCCCGTAATAAATTTACTCCCACTAGGACATCAAATACTCCAAGTCTCAACTCGCGGAGGATTTCTACCCGGTCCAAAGTTTTCACCTCGGAGTGAATATAGCGGGACTTGACACCAGCTCGCTCTAGGAATTTTTGGAGTTCTTCCGCCATTCGCTTGGTCAGCGTAGTCACTAAAACCCGGGCATCAGTTTTTATGGTTTGATCTATTTCCTCTAGTAAATCATCAATTTGATTCTGACTTGGTCTTACCTCAATC
>JBBQDY010000458.1:0-2764 GCA_038320155.1 Cytophagales bacterium | reverse complement strand
TTTCAGAGGACACGAAGCAATTGGTTAGAGAAACCAATGATTCATTGTTTGAGCTTAAACGTTTGTTCTGAAAGGCTCTTACCGCAAAGGACGCCAAGGTTTCACAAAGGGCACGAAGAAATTCGATAGAGAAACTAATTCAGCATACTTTGGACCCGCCTACCGCATGCTTGAATCTTTAGTCTGAGTCTTTAAACCTCATAGGTGACATCGGTCATCGGACTTCCGTCCTGTCAATCAAAGAAATAAGACTACACTGTCATCATTCCCGATAACCATAATAATACTCAGAAGAATAGTTAAATCTTCATGATATCTACCTCTTTTTTAGCAAGTAGCTCGTCGATTTTCACAGCGTATTGATCGGTGAATTTCTGAACTTTCTCTTCAGCCCGCTTGACATCATCATCTGAAGCTCCGTCCTTTTGGAGCTTTTTCAATTCGTCATTGGTGTTTTTACGAACAGTTCTTAAGGAGATTTTACCATCCTCACATTCATTTTTGGCCTGCTTGACTAAAGAAATTCTCCGCTCTTCAGTCAATGCAGGAATTGTGAGAATGATCAATTCACCATTGTTTTGAGGTGCCAAGCCCAAGTCAGAATTGATAATTGCTTTCTCGATCTCCCCGATCATATTCCGCTCAAATGGCTTGATCGCCAGAGTTCTTGCATCTGGGGTATTCACAGAGGAGACTTGACTCAAAGGGGTTGGCGCTCCATAATATTGAACCATAATTCCGTCCAGCATATTAGGCATGGCTTTGCCTGCACGTATTTTAACTAATTCCGATGCAGTATGGTCTACTGCCTTTTGCATCAACTCCTGGGCTTCTTCCAGGTATAGTTCGATTTCTTCCATGATATAAACTTATGAAGTGATCAGTGTTCCGATTTTTTCTCCTTTTACTAATTCAGTCAAATTGCCGTCTTTGTTCATGTCAAAAACGATGATTGGCAAATTATTTTCTTGGCAAAGCGTGAAAGCCGTCTTGTCCATTACGCTTAGGTTTTTTTCATATACCTCTTGGAAAGTAATGGTATCATATTTAGTTGCACTTGGATCTTTCTCCGGATCTGCGGTATAAACTCCATCTACGCGAGTGCCCTTCAAAACAACTTCAGCTTCTACCTCGATGGCTCTAAGGCTGGCAGTGGAATCCGTTGTGAAATAAGGATTGCCAATTCCAGCCCCAAAGATTACAATTCTGCCTTTTTCTAAATGGCGAATGGCTCGTCTCCGAATAAATGGCTCACAGACGCTTTCGATTTTGATTCCTGACATTAATCTGGTGTACATTCCACCTTGTTCCAGCGCACTCTGTAGCGCCATCGCATTGATCAACGTAGCAAGCATGCCCATATAATCTCCCTGAACTCGATCAATCCCAGATTTTTCAGCTTGCACTCCTCTAAAAATATTGCCTCCTCCGATCACAATCGCGATCTCAACTCCCATGTCTTTCACCTTTTTGATCTCTTGGGTGTATTGCTGAAGTCTATTTGGATCGATGCCAAAGCTCTTTTCTCCCATTAGCGCTTCTCCACTGAGTTTGAGCAATATTCGCTTGTATTTCATCTGTTTGTGTGTTGATATAAGTTCTAAAATTCTGATTTTCTTAAGCGATTTTGAAACAAGCTATCCATTGAGAAATTGTCGAAGACAGGCTATTGAATGCAAATAATCTCCCAAATATAATTTCTTCAAGCCATTATGCTAAGCAAAAAATCAAAATTGGATCAGCACTTGATTTTTTTCTACGCTATCCTTCAGGTTCACTTTAACAGATTTTACGATGCCGTCTCCAGGTGATTTGATACTGTTTTCCATTTTCATGGCTTCCAGAATCAGGACAACATCTCCCTTTTTTACTTCATCTCCCGGCTTTACTTTTAAATCTAAAATCAAACCAGGCATGGGAGCTTTTATCTCTTTTAGTGCATTGGAGGCGGACAGATTCATGCCAAGTTTTTCTAGGAGTAAATCATGGCGATCTTTCAAAACTAGGGTGGAAATTTTATTTCCAAATCGAATCTGAAGTGTTTTGGTCTCTCTTTCGAAGGAAATTAATTCAGCTTCGATTGATTTATTTTCATGCAAAAAATGAATCTTCGTGGGTGAGATCCATTGCAGATCCCAAGAGAGTAGGCTTCCGTTAACACTGATGGAATCGTCTGATTTTTCAACCAGAAAGTCTTTATTTTGGGTTCTTACTGTAAACATTCCTTTTAATTTGAATTCGAATATACAATTTCCTCTCAAAGGTGATTGTTTTCCTAATAGATGATGATAAGACAAATTTCTTCCCGCTGCTCAATTTTAGCTAATCGCTATACGTCTTATTCACTGCTAGTTTGTTTGACTTTGATTTTGTCATGCAAGTCCGTAAAAGTGTCTGATCAAACCCAAGATAATTCTGATGAGAAACTCGAGAGGATTAATGAAGAAGGATTTGATTTGATTGATACACTTGCGCTTAGAAGGCTAACGGTCTCAAAGGAAAACGAGATTGAGTCCTACCGAAATTCTCAAAAGCGATTATTTGATATCCTTCATATGGACCTGGATTTGAGCTTTGATTATGATTCTCAAACCGTGCTCGGCCACGTGGATCTCCGAATCAAGCCTTTTAAATACCCACAAAAAATCATTCGGATAGATGCGCAGGATTTCGAATTAGGTAAAATATTTTTCAGTCAAAAAGGAAAGTTGAGTGATTTGGCTTACTCCTATGACGAGCAATTGATTCAGATATACCTTCCTAG
>JBBQDY010000457.1:0-2794 GCA_038320155.1 Cytophagales bacterium | reverse complement strand
GCTTGAAATCTATGATTATCAAGAAGCTGAAAGTCTAGTTAATTGGCTCTTGGAGCATCATCTAGGTTTGAGAAGAGTAGATATGATACATTTCTTGGAGGAAAATGATTTGCCACAAAAGCTTTGGGAAGATTTTGATCGACTGAAAGCCGGAGAACCGATTCAATATATTTTGGGCAAAGCGCCTTTTTATGGACGTGATTTCCTTGTCAATTCTGCCACGTTGATTCCAAGAAATGAAACCGAAGAACTAGTCCATTTGATCCTTAAGGAAAATAAAAGTGAAGGCTTGAAAATCCTGGATATCGGTACTGGCACAGGCTGCATCCCGATTTCGCTTGCGCTAGAGATGAATCAGGCAAATGTTTTTGGATTGGATATCTCCGAGGAAGCGCTGGCGATTGCGCAGCAAAATGCAAAGGAACTCCGTGCTACTGTGACTTTTTTGAAATGTGACATTTTGAAGGACCAGCTAGAGGTGGAGGAGTTGGATATTTTGGTAAGTAATCCACCCTACATTCCTGAAAAAGGAAAATCAGAAATGCATCGAAATGTCTTGGATTTTGAGCCGGGCTTGGCACTTTTTGTGCCAGATAATGATCCCTTGCTTTTTTACAGAATTATTGCACATCAAGGCAAAAGACTTCTCAAATCTGGAGGGAAAATCTACTTCGAGATCCATGAGGATTTTGGAACTGAAGTGACTTCTTTATTGGAAAAATTAGGCTATTTGGAAATAAGATTAAAGAAGGATTTGAATGATAAAGATAGAATCGTAATAGCTAACCGCTGACGAGGATTTGGAGTTTATTTTTAATAATCTGTTAAATTGGAAGTTAAAAGCTCATCATGTAGAAAATAAAAATGGATAGCACGAATCAAAAAAAATGCCCTCACTGCGGGAAATGGTCGATGTGGTCGAATAATTTCGAAGATCTCTGTGAGCATTGCGGAGAAATTTTGTCACCTATTGAGTTAGATAAACGTGAGAAACGGGAAAAGGAAAAAGAGATAAAAGAGAAGGAATGGATGTTTTATATTGATCCAGATGACAGTGGATTGGTGAAATTCTTCAAGAAATCCGGGAACCTGTTTTATACCGTATTTATGGCCATTATGACTTTCATCATGTGGCTTATAGCTGCTTTGCCGGGATGATCGATTTATTCAAGCACCCTATATTTATTTTTGCTTCGATGGTATTCTGGGTCAATCTATACCTTGAAAAGTCATTGGGAATTTTTGTGCCTTTCTATCATTCGTACGGAGATGATCTGATTGCTATGCCGGTAGTTTTTGGCATTTGTCTTCAGCTGATGAGATGGATTCATCCTATGAAAGGCGAACTCATTTTTAACAAAAAGCAGCTGGTGATTGGGCTAATATACTTTTCAATAGTATTTGAAATTATTCTTCCTAGGATTTCTGCAGTTTATACGGCAGATCTTCTTGACGTACTTTGCTATTTGATAGGCACATTGGTTTTCCATAAGATTATGAACAAACCTGCTCCCCAATCTAAAAAATCCCCAGCGCTTTGATTCCTTTTGGTGTCTGGATCTTCCTTTCAGAATAGATAGTTGTATTCAATCAGGATTTTTGGTTTAGAATCAGTTTCGCTATGAGAAAAGCAAGGTACACTGAGCTACGATTGCGCAAGGATTTGAGTGGGAAAGATCGAATGGTAAGCGGAAACTTGTCATTTTGACAAAAAGATATTTATATTTAAAAGCTGATGAACGTCGTGACCAAAAAAACGCTTATGCGTTACATTCAGAAATATCCTGAAGCTGAATCATGGCTGTTGACGTGGTATGAATCAGTGGAGTTTGCCGAATGGAATAATTTTAGTGATGTGAAATTGATATATCCTTCCGCAGATCAACTCGCGGATAACAGAGTAGTATTTAACGTCAAAGGAAACCATTACAGATTAATAGTGAGATTTAGCTTCAAGTTTAAATTAGTTCAAATTAAGTGGTTTGGAAGGCATAAAGAGTATGATCGTATAAATGTTTTGACTATTCAACCTGAATTCTGAAATGATAAAAGTTATCCAAAATGATGAAATGTATGAGTCATATCTTCAGCGAATTGAAGAATTGGCAGATTCTCAAAAGGGAACAGAAGAAGCTGATGAATTAGAAGTAATCATTGCCTTGGTACGAATCTATGAACAAGAAAATATTCACTTACCTGCTCTAGATCCCATAGACGCCATCAAAAACCGGATGGATGATTTAAATTTGAAAAACAAAGACTTAGAATCAATTATGGGAGATGCTGGTAATATTTCAAAAATCCTGAGCCGCAAAAGAAGTCTTACTGTGGAGATGATTCGAGGATTGAGTAAAAAGCTAAGTCTTCCGATTGAAGTTTTAGTAGGTCCTGGCAAAGAACAAACTGCTTAATCAGGAAACCTCTAGGTGAAAAATAACGCAATTTCTAGCCTAAATTCTCCTTAACTTATTTCCTCCCCAATCCAAAAAATCCCTTTCGCTTTGATCTCCGTAATTCCCTCGGGTACTTCAATCATCGTCGCATAGGTGATCGGTAGGATTAGCTCTCCTTCGGAGTTTTTGATTTCCACCGGCATTCCTTCTTTGCCATGGATGTGAATCGAACTTTCGGCAAACCATTTTTTGAATTCCCCGGATTTTACCGGATAGTACTTCCAGTTGCCATCGACGAGTGTCAGGTTCATTAATGCCAGTTTATCCTCAAGCTCAAAAGTTGCCTGATGTGATATTCCCACCAAATGCACCGCTTCATGCTTGCTTCCGAGGAGGTAATT
>JBBQDY010000456.1:0-2806 GCA_038320155.1 Cytophagales bacterium | reverse complement strand
AAATTCAGAAACTGCTTTGAAGGGACTTCAGGAAACCTTGGCTTTGCAGGGAAGGTCAGCTGAATTTTCTGATTATCTAGGCAAATACAAAGGAGCCAATCCAAGTAGCGGAAGTGTCCAATCGTTGGAATTTGAGGCTGCTAAAGGAATTTATTTCGATAAAAATTATGCACAGGCAACAAAGGCATTTGAGAATTACTTAAAAAATTATCCGCAATCTGCTCAGCGAGCTGATGCACTCTATTTCTTAGGCGATAGCTATTTCCAATTGGGGAATAAAAATCAGGCTTTGGCTCAGTTTAGGATTTTGGAAAAAGAACCTGCCTCTCCGCAGCGAATCAGAGCTATCCAACGAATAGGAGCAATAGAGCTAGAGAACATGAACTATGCGCAGGCAATTCCTTACCTGGAAACCTCTGCCAGCAATGCCAGAAATAAAGTTGAGGAGGCAGAAGCAGTGCAAGGGTTGATGATCGCCAATTTCGAAATCAAAAAATATGATCAAGCCATCCGACAAGCCGAACGCTTATTGACACTAGATGGAATTATTCCTGAATCCACTCCGAGGGCCATTCTCACCAAAGGTAAATCTCAACTTCAACTCAATCGAGGTGCAGATGCCGAGGCCACTTTCTTTGCCTTAGTCAATGAATATAAAACCATCCAAGGAGCCGAAGGACTGTATTTATTGGCAAACTCCTATCAAGAAAAAGGAGATGTAACTCGATCCAATGAGACCATTTTCGATTATTCCGGACCTTTTGTGGACTTTGATTATTGGTATGGACGACTGTTTCTTTTGCTCTCCGATAACTATCTGAAAACAGGGGAGACCTTCCAGGCAAAAGCTACGCTCGAGTCGATCGTAGAGCGATCCACCAATGCAGAAATCAAGCAAATGGCTCAGGCTAAACTTCAAACCATCAAATAACCATGAAAAAGCTAGCAACAATTCTTTTTTTTAGCACTTTGGTTGGAGTAGGTGCTCATACCGCAATCGCACAGACGAAGTCGAAAGGAGAAGTGAAAGATCAGGAATTCGTCATCCGAAAAGATCGGGTCTTGACTGTTCCTATTCAGCCTCGCATTTATGAGAAACTTCCGGTTTTGCCGCAGGCAAAAGGAATTACCGATTTCAACTATTTAGCAAACCGATATAATCTGGAATTGAAGCCGCTGCAAATGGCAGCAACTCCTGCTCAGAAAAACTACGCACCACCAAAACTAAATCTGTATCCAGGTTTTGTGCGGGCTGGCTATGGGAATTTTACCTCTCCCTTATTGGAAGTTCGATATATGGCTACGCAAGTGAATGACGTCAATTATGCCATTCAGTTGAATCATCAGAGTTTCGGGAAGGGACCAGTTTTGGATGAGCAATCCAAGGAGTCCCATACGAATCTGGGATTTGATGGAAGCTACTTTTTAGACCTATTTGAAGTTTATGGAGGGTTAAAATGGAATCAGGATTCTTACCAGTTTTATGGTTTTGAACCAAGAAAATTTGATGATTTGGATTTTCAAGCTTCTGAAATTCCCGGAAATGTATTTAGTACTATTAATCTTAAAGCTGGAATACGTGAGATAGAAAAAGTCGGTCCGATTTATTATGAAGGGGAATTGAGTTTTAGAAATTTTAAGGACAGCTATCTGGTCAGGGAAAGTCAATTTGGTGTACAAGCCAAAGGAAGATTCAGACCAGTAGATGATTGGACTGGAGAGGTTGGATTGTCTTATTTCTCGACCAATCCAGAAGATTTCAATTTCGCTGAATCGCGAAATTACTTAGCCATCAGACCAAATGTGTCTTATAATTATGGTGAATTTTCCTTTACCGCAGGTTTAAATATTGTCTCTGAGAATGATTCAATCGCTGACAAATCCAGTGATTTTAGAATCTTCCCTGTCTTAAAAGCTTCCTATCAATTTGCTCCCGAATTTGGATTTTATGGTTCCTTTACCGGTGATGTCAATCGGAATACCTATCATAGTTTTGTGATGGAAAATCCGTTTTTGGGTCCGACGAATAGACTTCTGAATACTATCAATAATTACAAAATTCAAGGCGGGATAGAAGGTCAATTTCAAGAAGTATTTCAGTATCGGGCCGGAATCGATGTCAGTCGATACAATCAACTGTATTTCTTTGTGAATAATTATTCTTCAAATCCAAATCTATCGGATCCATCAAGATTCAATCTTGTCTATGACGACAAAGTGGCGGTATTCAATGTCAATGCAGAGTTAGGTTTCAAAATCTCTGATTTTTATTCTTTGAACTCACGATTGGATCTGTACCAATATGACCTAAATCAGCAGCCTGAGGCTTGGTCTAGACCTACTTGGGAATTCAAAGTGAATAACCAGCTGACACCGGTGGATCGACTTTTGATTCAAGCTAACGTCAATTTTATGGGAGGAATTAAGGCACGAGGACCTTCGTTGGGTATTGAGATTGGAGGACCTGAAACCTACCAAGTAGTCAAACTCAAAACCATAGCTGATCTTCAGCTAAAAGTTGACTATGGCATCACAGAGCGTTTATCAATTTTTGCAGAAGGTAATAATCTCTTGAATGCAACTAATACCCGTTGGCTCAACTATCCGGTAAGAGGGATTCAGCTCATTGGTGGAGCATCCTTTAAATTCTGAGGTTTGTTCTGATTTTGGTTGGGGTTTACAGTCAATTCGTTTAGTTTCGTATCATTCCCAAATTGCTATGAACTCCGAAAATAATTCCAATAAGCATTGGCCTGATCCAAAGGACTATGGCTTACCTGTAGTTGAGATTAAGCCAATTCGTCCT
>JBBQDY010000455.1:0-2809 GCA_038320155.1 Cytophagales bacterium | reverse complement strand
ATCCATCCCTTTTCTCAGATAAGCCAGTGCTCCAAGAAGGTCAGTCCATATTTCTCTAAGCCTATTAGTTATCTAACTACTTCCAGTTTCTTCTATCTCGAATATCCAGTCTTCAAAACCCAGAGCTCAAAGGATTTCGATCATCAAATATTAACTCAAAATGATTCACCCCGCCTTCCTTCAGATGGATTTCCTTAGTACTTTGGTTGCCTTCGGAATCGGTAAGAATCAGTTGATACATCCCATAAAACCCCCTAAAATCTACTTGGCCCTTTTTATCCGTCATTAAATCCAGCTTCTTGGTCATCCACTCTTCCTTGATCAATTTTTTTAATCGATTATAGACCGGTTTCGGATTGAAGTCACGATCTAGTAATCCACCCCCTTTCAACCAAATAAACCGGTCCGATAAGCCCCACCAGTGTATCGAAGCCATGGAGGGATGTCCAAATGCCAGGGTGTAAAACTGCTCGGCAAATTCTGCTTGAGCCTCTTCGGTCCAAACTCCATCCCTCCAGCCACCTGTGATGGCTTTTCCGGAGGATTGGGGTGTGAATTCAGTTATGTGAAGCGGCAATTCCAATTCTTGGAATTTGTCAAAAGTAGCAACAACCTCCACAGGCGAAAACCACATTTCTCTGGGTTCGTGTGCCTGAATTCCAATTCCCGTTACCGGGACTTCTCTATGAAGCAATTCCTGGATGAGATTATAATATTTCTCCCTTATTTCGGCTTTGGCAATCGTATAAAACTCATTGATTACAAAATCTCCTTTAGGATTGGCTTCATAGGCCCAGCGATAGGAATTTTCGACCCAAGGGATAGTTTGCTCTAGCGTAATTCCATCCACCCTATATCGAAAGCCTTCATCAATTTTGTTCTGGCCTCCAACGGTATCCAGCAGCGCCATTTCCCATGGAATCGTCGTCACCGGTTCATTGACCACATCCCAAGAACTGATCTGATCCTTAAATCCACCAACAAGATTTTGAATCCTGGTTTGATACAACTGGGTGGCAACTTCCGGACTATAATGATAAAGCCATCCCGGGGTGCCCGCATCGTGAGTCCATCCCAGCGTATGCCCTTTTGGGGAAATCCCGTTAGTTAAGCACCAGTCTAATTTTTGTTGAAGTTCTTCCCATTTCGGCTTTCCCTGCTGAGGTTCGTATGGCGCCCATTTCACAGTCAGTTCGGTGAAATTGAAAAGTCCTTTGAACATTTCCGTAAATTTCGCCCGCTCTGCCTCGGTCAATCCGCGATTGAATACCTCTTCGCTTAAATTCCCGAACAAGAAATCTTGGGTAAGCTGATTGATTTCGACTTTGACATTGCTCACTGGCTCACCTTGGACATTTCTTACTGTAACTTGAGCAGATCCATTTCTGAATTTTTCAATATTCTGCCTGGCTTCCTGTAATAGTTTGGCCTCAATTTCCTTTTTGTCCCGCTCTTGTCCAAAAGACAAAATGGCTGGCAAAAAACATAATAAGAACAGAAAACCTTTACATGATGAGCTAAGAGCATGTAATCCAAATTGCTCCCCAATAAATGCTTGATTTATCGCTCTGAGCCTTTTGCAAAATAATTTTACTACCATCACATTAACTTATTAACACTGCCAACTCGCTCTTTGTATATGTCACTTACCTGATCTATCCCTTTTCTCAAGTAAGCGTGTGCAGCAGGAAGATCAGTCCATATTTCCCGAAGTCTAGCTGTAATCTGACTCCCTTCAGTCTGCTCAATCTCAAATATCCAGTCATCAAAATCCAAGTCATAATACATCTGACCTTTGATGGTATCCTCGGGCTGTCGGAGGTAAAAGAATGGAGTGCCGTTGACCGCAGCGATAATCGGAGAATGACATTCGAAACTCAAAACAGCCAACGCTTTCTTATAAACTGAAGCCGCTTCGTCAGGAAACCAATAGCCTCTCTTTAGTACAAAAGGTTTTACCTCTTCCGGTAGAGGATCAATCAGTAATTCATCCATGATATCGACCTGATAGGTCATTTCAGGACAGACCAAAACTTTATTGCCTGTTTCCTTGACGTAAGCAATCATTGCTTCCCGCAATTTGGCATGGTCCTCTTCTTTCTTCAAGGCATTGACCGTCTCTACTTCGTTGACTTTTTCATCCGACCAACCGTTGTTATTGGGGTTGAATTCGTGATAAGGAGTGTAGCGCAATCTGGGAATCACGCAAATGAATTTCCCATCTTCCAAGCCTGCTTCTTGTAAGAATTGGTCAGCTTTCTCCTCATTCTTGATGTCCATAAAAAAAGTCGCATCAGGGGCAAACTTGATGTGGTCACCGACTATCCCCGCTTTTTTCAGATGCTCAATCGAATGTGTTTCCCGGGTGTAGATAAAGCTCGCCTCTTTCAAAATACTTTGATGGTAGTCACTTGGATTCTGAAGTGTGGTGCCAAAAACCCCAAAGGGTTTATCCGTATTTTTCATCCAAAAGGCCAAGTGATCCGCAGCGACCAACAAGGGACCTGATCCGTGAACCATCACATCGGCTTTTTCAAGGGCAGCAAGGATTTCAGGATTCTCCACGTTTTTATCCTTATCGACATTCCCATAGATTATTTCCACAGTTGGAAAATTCTTTTTCAGGAGCTCTCCAACTTCTTTGCCCTTGCTTTTTTTCCAAAGAATGATTTTTGCCTCCGGTAAGTAGGTCTTGAAAACATTCAGCAAACCCGGAGTGTGGGCGATATCACCGATGTTTACATCCGGCCAGCCAGATACAAGCAATATAGTTTTAGCGGATTTTAAACTCTGCGAAAAGCCAAAAAAA
>JBBQDY010000454.1:0-2810 GCA_038320155.1 Cytophagales bacterium | reverse complement strand
TAACTATTTGAATAAATTTCTACCATGAATTTTTTATCACGGCTTAAAATCCTCCCAAGATGGATAATAGCGTCCTTGGATGCGCTGATTCTATTTTATTGCGCATTATTTGGCTATTTGGTTAGATTCAATTTTGAATTGGCCCTTATCGAACAAAATGATGCATTAGCAGGAAGTTTCACCTTTATGCTAGGCGGCCTTCTGGTAATGTACAATACGCGTTGCTATGAGGGAATTGTAAGGCATACCGGGTTTAGGGATGCATCCATTATTTTCAAAACAGTAATCATAAATTTTATTTTATTTCTCCTCCTTAATTTTTTTCGAGGGAATTTTTTAAACGACAGATTCTTTCTCCCTACTTCTGTCTTGATTATTGCCAGTTTATCGGCGCTGTTCATGCTAATATTCTATAGACTTTTAGTAAAAGAGATTTTCGCATATTTAAGGAGTGGAATTGTAGTCAGAGAACTTAGAAATGGAGTGATTTTCGGTGCGGGAGAAGCAGGAATAATTGCGCAAGAGGCAATCAAGAGAGATAGCAAAAGTACTTTCAATACGGTAGCCTTTTTGGATGATGATCTAAAGAAAGTAAGTAAAAATATTGATGGAAAGCGAATTCGTAAAGGTTTAGGAGACTTGGAGAACTTGGTGAATGAGTTCGGAGTCACGGAACTCATCATTGCTGTCAGAGATCTTTCTGTCCAGCGAAAGAATGAGATTATAGATGAATGTCTACGATTAAAAATAACTGTTTCTATAGTTCCTCCAGTTGACCAGTGGATTAACGGAGGTTTGAATGCTGTTACTATTCGAGAAGTTAAGATTGAAGACTTGTTAAGTAGGGACCCAATTCTTTTAGAAAATCCAAGAATTCATGAAGATCTTCAAGATAAGGTAATCTTGGTGACCGGCGCAGCAGGTTCTATCGGCTCTGAACTGGTCAGACAGATTTGCCACTATGATCCAAAGCTCCTGATACTCTTTGACATTGCGGAGTCTGCATTGTATGATGTGCAGCAAGAGTTCAAAGAAAAGTATCCTGACTGCCCCATTAAAGTTGTCTTGGGAGATGTGAGAAATAAGAAAAAGGTCCATGAGGTTTTCAAAGCATATAAGCCTCAAGTAGTCTTTCATGCTGCGGCCTACAAGCATGTTCCGATGATGGAGAATTATCCTGAGGAAGCAATTCAATGTAATGTTCTTGGCACTAAAATATTAGCGGATCTTTCAGTTTTGCATAAGGTCGATAGATTTGTTTTTGTCTCGACCGATAAAGCTGTAAATCCCACAAATGTGATGGGGGCGAGTAAGCGTGCGGCAGAAATGTATGTACAAGCCTTGAATGAGTACTTGGAAAGAAATCACACAAAGTACCATACCAAATTTATTACTACCAGATTCGGCAATGTATTGGGATCAAATGGATCTGTAATACCACTATTCAAAAAACAAATTATGAACGGTGGTCCAATTACGGTTACTCATCCGGAAATCACCAGGTATTTTATGACTATTCCTGAAGCGTGCCAATTGGTTTTGGAAGCAGGAATAATGGGAGAAGGCGGAGAAATCTATATTTTTGACATGGGTGAACCTGTTAAGATTTTAGACTTAGCCAAGAAAATGATTCAACTTTCCGGTAAGAAAATAGACGAAGACATTAAGATTGTGTTTTCAGGTTTAAGAGAAGGTGAAAAATTATTTGAAGAGTTGTTAAATGATTTTGAGACTGTTAAAATCACGCACAACCCGAAGATCAAAATTGCCCAAGTATTGCCATCCTCTTATCACAAAATTGAGGGTCAAATTGATATCTTTCTCGGATTGGTCAATAAACATTCAGAAAATGAAATAGTGGGTCATTTAAAATCAATAGTCCCAGAATTTATTTCGAACTCCTCACGATTTGGGGTTTTGGATCGATTGAACTAGCTTTGCCAAATAGTTAATATGTACTGTGGAATGACTTTAACTTAGTTATTCCACTTTTCTGTTTTAAGGATAAACACCTTACCATGAAAAAAGAATTTACCCTTCAGCTTCGTCCTGAAGAAGCATACGACCCTGAGGTTTTCAAAAAGGTTCTGCTCAAACAAGCAGGACTAGCTCCTGACACAGCAGAAACTTTTGCCCGACAAACCCGACGTTCCATAGATGCCAGAGGTAGAGCTATCAAAGTCAATGTTCAAGCTGAACTTTTTATCCGAGAAAGTCCCACTTCCTTGTTGGACTACAATCCAAGCTATCAGCAAGTTGCAAATGCAGCTCAAATCATTATCGTAGGAGCAGGTCCGGCAGGTCTTTTTGCAGCCTTACGAGCGATTGAGTTAGGAGTAAAGCCCATTCTCATCGAGCGTGGAAAAGATGTCCGAGCTCGAAGACGTGACTTAGCAGCGATCAATAAAGCACATGTCGTAAATCCAGATTCGAATTATTGCTTTGGAGAAGGAGGAGCAGGGACCTATTCGGATGGCAAGCTTTATACCCGATCCAAGAAACGGGGAGATATCCGTCGAATCATGGAAATTCTTGTGGCGCATGGCGCCACGGAGGATATTTTAGTGGATGCTCATCCTCATATAGGGACCAATAAGCTACCCAAGTTAGTGGTTGATCTGCGTCAATCCATTTTGGATCACGGTGGAGAAATTCACTTTGAAACCAAGGTCGTCGATTTTATTCTGCAATCCAATCGAATTATTGGAGTCAAAACACAACTTGGAGATACGATCAAAGGGGCAGGAGTAATTCTTGCGACTGGACATTCTGCCCGGGATATTTTTGAACTGCTCCATGAAAAAAAGATT
>JBBQDY010000453.1:0-2825 GCA_038320155.1 Cytophagales bacterium | reverse complement strand
GCTATCCCCCAACTTATCAGATACCTTTTAAAGAGCTTTTTGGAGAGATCTCCAAGTGCAGCTCCAAATACTTTTCGGACACAGAAATCTTTGATTGTGGAACTCATATTTAAGGAAACCAAACCATACAAACCCATCGCCGAAAGAAGTACAGCAAGAATCGCAGAGAAAAGAATAATGTTCTGAACTCCTCTGGCATCATTAAACGAAAATTCAAATACGTCCGCCTGAAGCTTGCCCTCGAAAAGAGCTTTAGGGAATATTTCTCTAAAACTACCTTTGACTAACTCCATGGATGCACTAGCCGAACCTGAACTCATTTGCAAGGTCAGAAAGTCATAATTGCTATCTCCTGTAGCCCGAATGACCGTGGGAACCATAGGCCGTTGGAAAAACTCGGTATGAAAATCGGCTACTACCCCAACTATTTGATATTCTAATGAATCCAAAACAATCGATTCTTCTAGGGGAAAGCTCAAACCCAAAGTGGACATAAACTCTTCATTGACAATTATATTTTCTGTCAAGTCTGTAGCGCTTTTGGAATCCAGAAATCTACCCGACTTTAATTTTATTCCCAAGATCTCAGGATAATTCGCCTCCGCACTGAGAAGATCAATCTCATATTCCTGATCATTAAAAGTCACCACTGACTCAGCAAGATAATTCCCTACATAATTCTGACTTCCGCTCACAGCTTCCACAGTTGAGATAGCAGAAAGCTTATTTTTCAGTGCCAAAAAACCGTCAGATTCGGGCACGTTAACAATGATTTTATCTGAATTATCATAGCCCCAGTCTCGATTTTCATTCAGGTAGTTCGTTTGGAGAAAAGCTGTTCCAGCTACGATACTGATGATGGCAAGGGTGAATTGGAAAGTGAGTAATACCGAAGTCAAGATACTCTTGCTTCCGATCTGCTGGTTTCCTTTTAAAATATTTACCGGCTTGAAAGAAGACACAAAGGCAGCTGGATACAAACCTGAAGCTAGTGTGATAAAGGCCGTCAATCCAATCAAAAATGCCCAGATATAAGGGTCGTTGAAAAGATCGATTTTGAGGCTTTTAGACGCAATTTGATTGAACCCCGGTAAAAAGATAAACACCGCCAGCAGGCATCCGAAGCAGATAGCGAGTAAACAAACGATCAGATTTTCGCTTAAAAACTGGATCATGAGTTGAGACCTCCGACTGCCAATCACTTTTCTGATTCCAATTTCCTTTAGCCTTTTGGTAGCCATCAAAATAGAGATGTTGATGTAGTTGAAGACGGCCAAGATCAAAATAAAAACCCCAATTGCTCCTAGCAAGATTTGTGGACCGATCGCTAAAAAACTGATCACACCATTCTCAATCTGCTCTGATTTACTGACTAAATCGGTGTAAGCTACCAGCTCTAAATTGAGGTAGGGCTTTTCAGGATTGATCTTGTTTTGGCTTTTTCGAATGCCTTCCAATCCAGCATTAAGGGTACTGGGATTACTTTCACCATCGATTTGCACGAAAGTCCACAACTCGGAATTCCAAGAATCTTTCACTGATACGGCTGTTTCCAACATTTCTTGAGTTTCAAAATTCACCAAAAGATCAAAATTGAATATTTCCATGTCATTCAGTTTTTCGAGCACCCCTCCTACTTTGTATTGGATCTCTTTTCCATTGGTAACCAAAGAAATCTCCTGACCTATCGGGTGCGTATCTCCGAATAGCTTCTCTGAAAGTTCATAGGTCAAAATCACCTGATCTGGCTCTGACAATGCTTGCGGATAACCGTACTCCATTTGATATGTGAACATTTCCATAAATCCTGGATCTACATAAATCACTCGTTGGTTAAAGCTTTCTCGCTGATGAATCAGTACCGGAAAGCCGGATTTTACCCGTGTTTGTGATTTGATCTGGCTAAATTCGCCTTGTAGCAATTCGGCAATAGGTTCGGCAACAGTCCCATACCTGACTTTTCCTTCCTCCTCATCCACCGTATAGGTCAGCTGATAGATCTCATTTTTGTTGGGCTGGAGCATTCCTTTAAACCAGATTTGCTCAATAAAAAGATAGGCTACCAAGCAGCAACCAACTGCACAAGCCAACCCAAAAACAGAAATAAATGTCGTTCCTTTCTGCTTGAGGAGGTTTCTCCATCCGATTTTCAGGTAGTTTTTAAACATGGCAGTTGAATTTGAACTGTAGTAGTTGGTTTTAGTATGTTTGATATTGTTCCATCGGAAGAAACTGAGCACATGGATCCAAAATCGGAATCGCGCATATCGCAGCCCATTTTCTTCCAGATTCAAATAAAAAATCTCATAGGCATCTCCCTGTATTTGCTCCAGCTTTTCGGCATTGCAATAGAATTCCAAAAAGCGATCTGCAAGTTTTGGCGGCTGGTGATTGAGCTTATTATCCATGGGAAAAGTCTAAAGCAAGTGGTGGAAGCTGATCGTAAAGCTTATTTCTCAAGGTTTTGATTTCAGTGATTGCCGCTCTCCCGTCGGCTGATATCCGAAAAAGACGCTTTCGCCTACCTCCTCTTTCCTCTGTCGCACCGCCCATCTGAGATTCCAAAAACCCTTTTTCCTCCAAGCGATTCAAGACCGTATGAATTGCGGAAATATTGACTTTTCTCCCGGTCTGATTAGTTATTTCTTCCAAAACAGAAACCCCATATGCTTCCTTGTCAAGGATGCCTACCGTAAGCAAAACCAACTCTTCCAATTCTCCTAAATGATAGCCTTTCATCTATAATCAATTATATTATTTACAAATATGAATCTAATATATTTGATACTTATTTGTAAAACAAATAAATGTGGCCAGCAGATTTA
>JBBQDY010000452.1:0-2846 GCA_038320155.1 Cytophagales bacterium | reverse complement strand
CGAACTCGAATCTTTATCCGAAATATTGGGGATTGGGAAGCGATTGCCCGAGCACATGGGGAGCGTTTTGAAGCGATTCAACCTGCAAACACCATGGTCAAAGCCGAATTGATTGGTGATGAATATTTGGTAGAAATCGAGGCCGAGGCAATTGTAGAATAAGTAACAAGCGTATCGGTTGTAAGTAATCAAAAATCTAATTGAAAAAAATTGATATTTTCTTACCTTAACTGACTAAATCAAATCTTATGAAAAATTTAAAAACAGGTCTTTTACTCCTTTCTATCCTTGCAGTTACGCTGGCATTTTCCTTTCCAAAAGCAGATTTGACAGGCACATGGGATCTCAGTGTAGAAACCGATATGGGAAGTGGAAATCCAACTTTTGTGCTCAAGCAAGCTCCCGATGGTAAAATCACCGGGACCTATACGGGGCAATTGGGAGAATCTAATTTGACCGGGATGATCAAGGCTGACGACACGTTCCACATCGAATTTGATGTCCAAGGAAACAAAATCGAATACGATGGAAAAGCCGAAGGCAACAAGATCAGCGGGAAAGTTAAGCTTGGAACGATGGCTGCCGGGACTTTTTCGGGGGTGAAGAAGTAGGATGGTTTGAACGTTTTAAATCGGTAATCCATCAAATAGCGAAGAAAGATGAATTATAAATAGATCTAAGTAAATTTGAGTTATATCTCTGTGATTCATAATCTTGAAAACGTTTTTCAAAAAGAAAATCAAAATGTCAAAAATAAAGTTTTCAGAAAATTTCGGTGGTGAGAAAACCGGAATTAGAACCGAATTGTCATTAATCCATTTTATGGAGGATGCTACACATATTATTTTCTCCCCTGCCTTGGATTTATCAGGCTATGGAAATACTGAATCTGAAGCCAAGGACTCGTTTCAAATCGTCCTTCAAGAGTTTATTAATTACGGAATGAATAAAAAAACTTTGCTTAAGGATTTGGAAAACCACGGCTGGAAAATCAAAGGAGGAAGCAAATCACCAAATATTCAGAGCCCGGATTTAGCATATTTGCTAAAAACTAACACAGAATTAGAAGATATTTTTCATACGAAGGATTTTCATAAATACAATCAAGAACTTTTGATCCCAGCTTTTTAAGCATTGTTTCATGTCTACTCATAAGCTTAGAAAAGTTTCACTTGCTGACTATGAGTTATTTTTGAAGAAAGTAGGATGTCAGCATATTAGAACTACGGGAGGCCATAGCGTATATTCCAGAAAAGATCTTTTGAGGCCAATTGTAGTACAGACTCATGTTGACCCTGTACCTGAGTTTATTATCAAAAATGCCCTGAGAGTTTTGGAGATTTCTAAAAAAGACTTTTTCGAAATACTATTCAAATAGATAATCTCTCTTGATTTAAGCCTTATGAATTTTATTTCGAGATATTAAAAGTTTCACAAGCAAATCCCTATTTATCTTCCAAAACCACCTTCTTCATATTTCCCCAATAAATCAGCGCGCCCGCAGTTCCAAACATCAGTAACCCATAAATCACCGAAGGAATAACCATGGTGCTGTTCCCAATAATAGTGGCAGCGATGGTGATTCCAAGTGTACCGTTTTGGATCCCGGATTCGATCGAAATAGTACGGCTTTGCTTTTCATTGATTCCAAAAAATCTGGCTATCCCAAAACCTAACACAAGCGTGATTATATTCAAAGTAAGCGCAACAGGTCCAGCTTGAATGAAGTATTCTACCACATGCGCTCGCTCTTTAAGAATAGCAGCCAGCAATATTAAAACAAAGAAAAGTGCTGAAATCTTGCGGAATGGCTGATCTAATTTACTTGCCAGTTTAGGATATTTTTGAAGCAAGACCATCCCTATGATGACAGGAATAATGGTGATTACCAAAACAGAAATCACGGTACTTATGACATTTAATTGCTGCTCGCTTCCGTCCGGGATAAAATGCAGAATCGCAAAGTTGACGATTATCGGAATTGTAAAGACCGTAATAATCGAAGAAAACGCTGTCAATGTAACTGATAACGCCGTATCCCCTTTTGCCAAATGCGCGATCAAATTAGAAGTAGCCCCACCTGGACAAGCTGCCAGAATCATCATTCCTACGGAAAGTTCTGGACTCAAATTAAAAGTGATGCACAAGCCATAGGCAATTAGTGGGAGTAATATGATCTGATTGATCAGACCTATCGCCGCAGCCTTAGGATAAATCAAAATTCGCTTAAAATCGGCCGGAGTGAGCGAAAGCCCCATTCCAAACATAATCACCGCCAGCGAGAGCGGAAGAAAAACCTGTGTTAAAATATTTGCTTCCATATTTTTGGGTTTCTGTTATTTAATTGATTCAGTACGTAGAAATAACTGTCGTAAGATCTTGGTTCTTATAGTTATGCTAATCTCTCGCCACTAGCTACTTCCCTCTTGATCCTAATCTCTTGGCTCTAAAATCTTGATACTAAATTCTAGCTACTCAATACTTCCTTCTTGGTTCTAAAATCGTAATACTAATGTCAAGCTACTCGATACTTCCTTCTTGGCTCTAAAATCTTGTCTCTTGATTCTCAAGTCTTGATACTTGTGTCTAGCTGCTAGATACTCTTTTCCATCCTCCCGAACTTACCTAGCAGTTCCAACAAAGATTCTGGCGAGAGGGGATTTGGAATCTGATCCTGAAACCCCCGGTTCCGCAAGCTCCACCGGGGGCTATTTATAGTTCAACCACTTCGTGGTTTTTTCTCGAATTCTCGGTGCTTATCTCTCGCCCTTAGCTGATTCCCTCTTGATTCCATTCTCTTGGCTCTGAAATCTTGATACTAAAATCTAGCTACTCGATACTTCCTT
>JBBQDY010000451.1:0-2847 GCA_038320155.1 Cytophagales bacterium | reverse complement strand
GAAGGTCCATCCTCACCTATCGAAACTCCTACATGTGATCCGACAAATTTTATATTGGCTTCTGAAACACGCGCCATCCTGATTTGGTCTGCAGCTCTGGATAAGAAAGCTGCAAAAGTTGCGACCACAGGTATTTTCCCCAATCTGGCCAATCCAACTGCAACCGTGACCATATTCTGTTCCGCTATAAAACACTCGACAAATCTCTCTGGATGCGCATCCATGAAATCGGTAGTAAAAGTTGAATTCTTAACATCAGCATCAAGACCGTATATCTTTTTGTTTGACTTACCCTGATCGGAGAACACTTCTCCAAAAACCTCTCGAGTCGCATATTTCTTCTTCGAATCAAAGCTGCGTTTTGAAGGAGTTAGGACTTGTGGATTATCAGCAGTACTTGTTTTGTCGGGAGAAATAAGTTCAAACCTTAAATTGTCGTCCAGCTCACCCAATTCATCAAGCGCTTCTTTTAGCTGATCCGCATTTAGTATTTTGCCATGCCATCCAGCCATATCCTCCAAAAAAGAAATTCCCTTACCTTTTAGGGTATTAGCTATAATTGCCACGGGTTTGTCTTCACTTTTAATCGCCTTTTTGAATGCAGTATCAATTGCTTTTAAATCATGTCCGTCTATGCTGATCACTTCAAACCCAAAGGCCTTAAATCTATTTTCATACTCCAGCATCTCGTGACCAAACATAGTTTCGCCGCTCTGCGCCAGACGGTTGATGTCCAAAATGGCAATTAGATTACCCAATTTGTGGTAGCTGGCAAAATTAGCTGCCTCCCAAACTTGCCCTTCTGCGAGTTCACCATCACCCAATAAAACATAAGTTTTATTGCCTAAATTTTCTCTTTTGCCTACCAAAGCTAATCCTGCACCGACCGAAAGACCCTGACCCAAAGATCCGGTGGCTGCCTCCGCATGTTCAAATTTTGGAACGGGATGTCCCTCGAAACGACTTCCAAATTTTCTCAGTGTTTTCATTTCTTCCAGAGGAAATGCTCCTGAGAGACCAAAAAGCGCATATAATAAAGGTGAAGCATGTCCTTTAGATAAGACAAATCTGTCATTATAGAGATTTAACGGAGCTGCCAGATCGTATCGAAAATAACTATCAAACAAAACTGCTGTCAAATCTGCAGCAGAAAGGCAGGAAGTTGGATGGCCAGAACCTGCCTCTGAGGTGGAGATCATACTCCATTTGCGTAGCAAGTCTGCCTTATTTTGAAGGAATTTAAAGTCTGTCATACCCCAAAAAAATTTCAACAAGCATGCCAGCGCCAGTTGAATCTATCTTACTTGTACCCTTTCTCCAAATTCTATTTTTTGCTTGAACTCATCCAATGAATCATCTTTTTAAACTGGATCCTTTCCGTGAAAGGTTGATCCGGATATCCTGGTTTTTGATGGATTAAAAGATTAAAACCTGAAAAAAAATTCCAAGACGGGATATAGCAAAAATTGGTAAAAAACCGCCAAAGACTAGCGTCTTATAGCTCTCTCTAGTTGAAGATGATTAGGTTTTAGCGGTGTACCAAGAAGGTAGATTTCCTCCCATTAATAGTACAAAACAATTCATGATGACTGTAGACTTGTGTTTCATACTAGTACCATAGCGTCATTGTGATCCTTAAAATTGACTTTCGGATAATTAGTCGTCAATCCCGAAGTGCAAAGTTTCCAAATTTTCTTAATCTTGATTTAAGAGATTCTTTCAACCTCCATTTGGCATGATTGATTTTTGTTTTGCATTTCTTTAGTTGCCACTTTTTTCAATTTGTAACCAAACAGATACCACGCTACTGCAATAAATATCATCCAGCCGCCTGTGACAGTAGCCAAGGCAAGGACAGAGGCATGATACGTGGTGATGAGCATCTTGTACATGAATCCAATCAGGATTAAAAAAATAAGCCAGTTGATGTATTTCCAAATCCCCATACGCTGTTTTTTTTGGTTTACCTGAGCTTTTACTTTTCGCTTTAGACTGATCCAGATTCCCGAGAGGACAAGTGACGAAATCCCCAAACCGAATGTAAACCAAATGAATTTCGTAAAGAGTCCTCCCCAAGTTCCGAAATGGATCGGATCGGCTATGTCGTTGAGATAGGTAATTGTATTAAGCTCTTTTGCCCGCTGCACGCCCATAACCTTATAAGTCACGGGATCGAGATAAACCCTATTTGCTCGGTTTCTTACCAAAGGGACATCGCTGGTTCCTGAAAGATAGATTAATTCGTCCGGTCCGGCGGGTGGTACAATATCCTTTACTTCCAGGCCCGGGATTTCGGACTTTGCTACAGTTTCTGCCAAGGAATAATCTACTGAAAATGAAAAGTCTATTTCGGAGCTAATTGGCTGACCTGAATATTCGAATTTTGGCTGCTGCGGATTCGCAATATCTGAGACATTAGCGATGTTGGTGCGCTCAATAAAATACCAAATTCCGGTTACCGAAAACAGCAAGGTGAAGGGAACAGACCATACCCCAACTAGTCGATGTAAGCTCCTAAAGAATACCAACGACCCATTTTTGGTTTTGAGTTCAAAAAGTTTCCGATACCATTTCTTGTAGAAAAGCAAGGCAGTCAAACAAGAAATCAGCAAAAGAAAGGCAAAAACCAAAACTGTAAAATGCCCATACTGAAAAGGTATAAATAGGTAATAGTGAAGGTCTCGGAAAAATCGCTGAAATGTGATCGTGGCATGACCCTGAACCGCTCCAGTGTGGGGATTGACAAAAGCATAGACTTGTCGTTCACCTTTTTTGACAAATACAATATCACATAGATAGTTCTCTTGAGCACCCAGCCAATATTCCAATTTGGAATCGGGATATGCG
>JBBQDY010000450.1:0-2852 GCA_038320155.1 Cytophagales bacterium | reverse complement strand
TTTGGTTGGGGTTTACAGTCAATTCGTTTAGTTTCGTATCATTCCCAAATTGCTATGAACTCCGAAAATAATTCCAATAAGCATTGGCCTGATCCAAAGGACTATGGCTTACCTGTAGTTGAGATTAAGCCAATTCGTCCTGTTCCTTCTGTTATTTCACCTGAAGTCGCACCAGCTCCAGAGGTTGAAAAAGTAGTCACTCCGGCAGAAGTTATTCCTAATCCAATTGTCCAATCGATTATTGCAGAAAAATCTGCGGAATTAAAAGAGTTCAAAACCATAAGACCCTCAACTGAACCAAAGTTGGCGAAGTCAATTCCTGCTAAGAAAGAATCAAAAAGTTGGATTGGAATCACCGCAGTCTTAGCTCTGGTGATTTTGGCAGTAATCATCTGGCAAATGACGACGGGAACTGAAGAAAATGTGTATCCAGTAGCTTTTGAAAATGAACCTATTCAGATCGCCCCAACTTCAGAGGAGCCTATTTCAACTGTTAATGATTCTAAAGTAGAGGAAACACAAGCCGCTGTAAATCAATCTACTGAAATAGAATCCCCAAGTTCAACTGAAGCCATTATGCAAAAGCCTGAAACTGGTACAACTATTGATCGTACGGCAGCAGGAACTTTGATTCGGGTGGAATCAAAAGCTGCGAGGCCTACTTACTATCTTATTGTCGGAAGTCTTCCAAACGAGCGATTGGCCTTAGAAGAAGCCCCACAATATCAAAATCGAGTACCCGCTGTTTATTTGATTACACCATACGACGATACTAAAAACTATCGTTTAGCTATAGGTTCTTTTGGCAGTTTTACCCAAGCCAATAAAGAACTCGAGCGAATTAAAGCTGACTATACAGAAGCTTTATGGATTTTGAAATACTAATATGACTCTACTTCAAACCCTCTCTGTTGATTCGATTTCAGCAGCAGATAGCCTTTCGATGGGCGCCCAAGCAAACAGCATCGGTTTACTGGATCTTTTGATCAAAGGTGGCTACATGATGATTCCGCTGTATTTGCTTTTCATTTTAGCCATTTACATCTTTTTTGAGCGACTCTTGACCTTGAAAAAGGCTTCGAACACCTCTTCATATTTGATGGATCAGGTGAAAGTTTTGGTTCAAAGTGGAAACACTGAAAAAGCTAGAATTCTCTGCGCAGGGGAAAATACACCCGTAGCCAATATGATTGCCAAAGGGATTGAGCGTATTGGGTCGCCTCTGAAAAACATCGAGGTTGCCATAGAGAATGTAGGAAAAATCGAAATTTATAAGCTTGAGAAGAACTTGAATCTGCTAGCTACTGTTTCAGGTGCGGCGCCAATGATCGGTTTCTTAGGGACGGTTACAGGTATGATTCAGGCATTCATTGCGGTAGCGCAGGAAGAAGGCATGGTTTCACCAAAATTGCTATCTACAGGTATTTATGAAGCGATGATTACCACCTCAGCAGGATTAGTCGTTGGAATTATCGCCTACTTAGGCTACAATTATTTGGTAACTCAAGTATCCAAACTGGTACATAACATGGAATATTCTTCGATAGAATTCATCGATTTACTTCAAGATAAATAAGATGGGACTTCAATCTAAAAATAAAGTAGATCCAGCATTTAGCATGTCGTCCATGACAGACATCATCTTTTTGTTGTTGATTTTCTTTATGTTGACTTCTTCCTTTATTACCCCTTCAGGACTTCCGGTCAACTTGCCATCAAGTGAGACTTCCGACATTGTAATGCAAGAAGTGACGGTGACGATCACCAAGGATTTCAAATTTTCGGTGAATGATAAAATTGTCCCTCGGGAACAAATTAAGAGTGAACTCACGTCTTTATTGACTGGTAAAAAAGGTCAGGTCGTCCTTCACATCGATAAGGAAGTGCCTGTTGAATATTTGGTGGAGATCGGCGGAATCGCAGCCGGACTTGAAGCGAATGTATCCATAGCTACAAAACCTTACTAAAATGCAAACTTGGGACTCAGATAAAATAGAACAGGAAAGCAAGAAAAAGTCTTGGGTGATTACGGTATTCCTGAATATTGCTTTGTTGATTGCTTTCTATTTTATTGTAGTCTGGAAAGAGCAAATCCCACCCTTGCCAACATTTGGATTGGAATTGAACCTTGGGTTTACCCCAACTGGATCAGGTGATCGAAATAGCCCAAACGAACCTTCGGAAGTTCAAACACCTGTTGTCGAAGCTGCTGCCCCAGGCGAAATTGCTCCAGCAGTTACGAAACCTGCTACTCCAGCGCCGAGTCCTAAAACTGAAGTTGCGAAACCAAAAACAGCTTCCAAGCCTGCAGTTAATCAAGCCGTAACAACTAAACCTTCGCCAATCAGAGGAGAAGAAAAAGCCACAGAAAACACGAAAAAGCCAGAACCGGTAAAAACCGAGCCTACCAAAACCGTTACTACCCCCGCCAAATCAGAAGCAGAAGCAACAACGCAAAAAGCTCCTGAGAAGCCAAAAGTAGATGAACGAGCTATTTTTGGGGCCGGAGGAACTTCTGGAAAAGGAACAAAACCAGCTTCGGGTGGTGCGCAAGGAACTTCTACTGAAAAAGGTGATGCCGGAGATCCGAAAGGGACAGTTGATGGTCGAGCCATCATGGGCGAAGGATCAGGAAAAGGAGCGGCATCGGGTGCTGGCTATAGCCTCGATTTGGCTGGTTGGGATTTTGCATCCAAACCTACAATCAATGACCGAGTATCTACCCGCAATGGAATTATTGTATTCAAAATCACGGTAGATGATGCCGGGAAAATTGTTCAGGCAGTGCCCTTGGAATACAATGTATCCAATGAAGTCTTAGCCTATTACCGACAAGTGGTCAATCAGATTAA
>JBBQDY010000449.1:0-2852 GCA_038320155.1 Cytophagales bacterium | reverse complement strand
CAGGCAGGCGTCTTCGGTCCCAATAAGCAAAGAAAATAAGGCTACTGGTGTAATAGCGGATATGCATAATAAATTTTGTACTAACCTATTATTGGAAAGCGAGTTTGTTGAAACTAAAAGAATTCTGGTCTCAGTGTTTCAGGGTATGTAATCCCGAAATCTAAAGCCCGCCCTCCGCAGGCTCTCCTGAAAACCTCCGTGTACACGATGGTAAAAATATCAATACCTTATTTCCATCACTTGAAAAATTCTGTCCTCTTTGGCTAACTTCAAGATTGCCCTCTGGCCAATTTTTTTGCCGATCAATATCTTGGCAATCGGAGAGATAAATGAGATTTTGTTTTTTGCGATGTCTGCTTCATCCACTCCGACAATCTGATAGGTTTGAAGTTTTGAGCTGTTTCCGATTTTGAGGGTTACCGTGGCTCCAAAGCGGACTTCATCAGTCGGCTGTTCGCTTAGGTCTACTATTTTGGCAATCGCAATTCGTTCTTCCAACAAATAGATTTTCGCTTGGATGAAATTTGAAGCGATGCGTTTTTCCTGTTCCGTGGCAGCTTCTATAGTACCCTTCTCATCGATTAGCGCTTGTTTTTCGGCAAGCAATTCATCCATTCCAGTCGCAGTGATATAATTGGTCACACCACTTGGTAAGTCTGATCTTGGTGGTATAAGAGGCGTCTCTTCCTGATCATCTTCTTTTACAAATCCTCTGCTCATGGTTTAATCTCTGTATTATCTAGGTTAAAAAGGTCTAGAAAGGCAATAAAGTTTCATGAGCTTACGAGCGGATGAATATCTGCATGAATGCAGGGAGTATCAAAGAGCACCATCCTAGGTACAATTGTAATGGTTTCGGTTGTCTCCCCTTAAAAACCTCGTTTGAAAATTGATCATTGAGCCTTGAAACGCTTTTCTCCTACTAAAAAATTACCTGACTGTGATATGGTAACAACTCTGTTTTCTTTCTTTGATGAAGAAAATTTTGTTAGATTCTTGAAAGTCATTTAGAATCATTTCAAGATTTTTCTGTGCGGCTCTGTTGGAACCTTTTTTTCCATTAAATCTAATGTAAGAGATATCAAATGAGACTCCATAAGAGTGGGAGCTAATCCCAGAAGTTGCATTTCTATTTCTCTTTCTCAAGCTTTGTTGCTGTTCAGGGGTTCGAGTGACTGATGAAAGCGAAAAAAAACTTTTCTCAGTGGTTAGTTCTTGAAAGGCTTTACCCAATTCTTCAAGGATTATTTTTGAGTGTGGTGTAATGTATGGATAGCTATGGGTAAGGTCCATAACTTCGTAACCAACTCCCTGATTCACTACCACTAACTTTTGCTCCTCGATAAGTTTTTTAAAGTGACCTTCATCTTCAATTAAACCAAATCCATTATTTTCTCCAGCATACAGGTGATTGTCATATTCTTTCGTGATCACTCGTTCAGGAATAGGAGGAGCTGGATTGGGAGCGAGTATCTCTAAGTTGATCAGCTGTGGTTTCTCCAACTGAATCGCTGGTGCCGGTTTATTGGTTAAAGTAGAATAGGTGTCCTTTAATTGCTTTTTCAATTCGGGCATATATGCTTGCGAAGCTAGAGCACCTGCTGAAAAAAGTACGAAAACAGAGGCTAGATGTATTAGAAGAGGTTTTTTCATAGATAAAAAGATGCTTGATGTTTTAAATTTTGCTGCTGATGAATTAATAGAATGCTGCAAAGATTAATCCATAATGTGAATATCATCAACCCTAACTGCAAACTAATTTCTGTTGATTTGCGGGCTGGAAAGGATCTCGGATGATCGAAGAGGGTTAATAGCCGTCCGTTTTGATAGATCCTGTAATTTTATTGTAAAAAATCATAGATACAAAATCTATAATCTTCTACATTTTGTTGGCCTGAAAATCAGAAAGCTATTTTTATAAACAGTGATAATCATTCTGGGATTTAGTGTCCAATCATTTAGTGCTGAGAGTGGGCGCTGACCTCGCTCTTGTCCTGCTTCTCCAGAAGCTGGACTTGGATAGAATTAAGTAATCTGAATTGAAAATTCGAATTGACAGGAAGGTTTAGTATTTCCCGCCCACCGTACGTGATTTCACCTTGCCTCAACGCTGGATTCTACGCTCAAGTGGGGCATTGGTTTCCTTCTTCTTTCTCAATATCAAAAAAAGGGAAGCCGTTGCCAGCTTCCCTTTTATGATTCTTAGTTGCAGATAAAGCTATTTTTTCACAATCGGCAATACAATCCTACTCAAGCTCTTTCCGCCATGATGAATCGAATTGGTAGCGATGACTCCTTTAGTTTCGTCATAGGTATTTCCGCCAGTGTTCATATTCCGATCAAATCTTGGGAAATTAGAACTGCTGATTTCGATTCTGATTTTGTGACCTTTCGCAAAGAAATTCGAAGTGCTCATAGGAGTCATTTTGACTTCATAGACTTTCCCATCTTCCATCCAAACTTCTTTCTCATAGCCCTCGCGGTATCGAACTCGCTGAATCGTTTCATCCAGATTGTAAGCCTTGCCATCCGGATGAACATCGATGAGTTTGATGGTGACATCTGTATCCTTGGCATCTGAAGAGAGGTAGAGATAAGATTCGATAAAACCCGACACTTCGACACCCTCTTCCAAGACATCCGAAGTGTACACTAAGATATCGTCTCGCATTTCCATTTCGCTTTGGTCAAAAGAACCTCCAGTCACTGCATTACCAGTACAGCAGACATTTCCGCCGTAAGATTCCACTGGGTTCATCGGATCATATTTGAAGGTATCAGGAGTATCTTTTTTAGGTTTCTTAGCAGTAAGCTTTCCATTACCCATTCGAGTATTTGCTTTTCCTTCCGAA
>JBBQDY010000448.1:0-2869 GCA_038320155.1 Cytophagales bacterium | reverse complement strand
CCAGTAGTAGTCTCACAAAGATGCCACAAATAGTTTTTTCTCACGGTCAGCAGCAAAGGCAAGACAAGCTTTGATATCTTGGGAAGTGAGTTCCGAAAAATCTTCTAAAACTTCTGCCTCTGTCATACCACCAGCTAGATAGGGCTTGCTGAAAAAGTCAGAAAACAGCATTTAGAAAGATGAGTGAATTTGCGATTACCTTAAAAAGATAAATTTTTCTCATCTTTTTTTGATAAAATATAATTTCTGCTAATTGTTCGAGCCCGAAAACCTGAAAAAAGGTTTTTGTTGTGAAATAGACATAAAAAAAGCCAAAAAGCCTGCCGCAGCAGGGCAGAAAGATTCATCACCAGAAAAGTTATGGCGATGGCTGTTTGAGAAGTATTAGACAGTTTAGCCATCACTCTACCAAGGCTAAATCTTCTTTTAGCTTCTCCAAATTTCCCCTCAATCGAGTTACGAATTCTCTCGTCTGACTGAGCCTGTTTCTTCATTTCCTTGCTGATATTTGTGGGGGGTCTTCCTAGAGGGGGGCCACTCATTCTAATCCCTCTTTCTTTGCACCAAGCTCGATTTTCTCTAGTTCGATAAATTCGATCTACATGAATTGATTCCGGGTAAAATCCCGTGAACCGTTTAAATTCTTCTACTTGTGTTTTTAAGTCTACAGATTCGTTAAAACTATCCCAACTAATCCGGTCTAAAAATACGTATCCGTTACGACAACTCGCTGACAGTTTTGCCCCAAATTCCACGGATTTCCCGGCTTTGCCTCTGACGATGGGGCGGATGTGTGGTTGTGTTAAACTTACTATTCTGTCCTGAATACTCTGTTCTTTATTTTCATACATCAATAACTGTTGACGGTATACTTCTGTGGCTACTAGCAGCTTTTTATAATCAGATTTACTCAGCAACTGTAGCTGACCCATTTCATCGATGTGAGCCAAATTTCTTTTGATATATTGCAGTTGTTTTTTAATCCCTTTTCTTCGTAGTTTTCTTGATGGTTTCCTGTTTTTGGCTACTATTAGGTATTCTTTTCTGGCTGTGTTTCGATAGGTTTTTGGTTTTTTTTTACGGGTGACTGAATTTGAGTGTGTAGAGCATCTATGATTTTTTCGGTATGTTCCCTAGCTTGATTTAATAGTCCTAAGTCGGTCGGATATTTAATGTCGGCTGGCGCGCAGGTTGCATCTAATATTAATTTTCCTTTATTTTTGGGTTCACTTATTTCTGATGACTTTTTTTTGACTTCCTCTCCTGGCAATTCGGTCTGCTCTTTAACCATCTTTTCGTTGATTTTATTGACTAGGTTTACACCTATTCTTTGTCGAAAATGAACGAACATTGATGAGTCAAATGGTGAATCATCGCTATAGGTAGTCATGCCTATAAAGTATTGTAGGTATGGGTTTTCTCTTATGTGTTCTACTGTTTCAGAGTCACTTGTTCCTAACCTTTCTTTAATTATTAATGCCCCTAATGCTATCCTAAATGATTTGGCGGGAGCCCCGGTGGAGACTGTAAAATTTTGAGCATATTCCGCAACAAAAATTCTGACCACGGAATTATTTTTGCCATTATTACCCAACGATTATCCTCTGACAATTTCCCCTCGAAGGGGAGGTCAAAGTTGGATGGTGGGTTTGGGGTTGGGTCAACTTTTCGGTACATTACGAAAGTGATACTGTGCTAGGCTTTTGACTAATTTTAGCTCATAATCTTACACACGCTCAGCGCCGTCAGGAGCCAAAGTCTTTTGATGTAAGGGTTTGAGGCTTATTCAGCAAGCCCTAGATACTCTAGGATATCGTACACAGTAATTCGCATTCCCCGAATACACGGCTTGCCGCTGCGTTTTCCAGGTTCAATCGTGATGATTTGATTGTATTCCATAGGTTTTTGAGAAGAATTGCTTAAATCTATCATAGATCCTATTTTTCCCAATCAACACTATTATCGTCAAGATAGTTTTATAGGCGATTGAGGCATAAAAAGGATCTCGCCCTTTTGTTTGCTTGGGCGATCGCCCTATGGATAGCTACGCTTCACGCCCTTGAGTGCAAACATCGCCCTTTGAAATGGTGGAAATGGATCGGATTGTCGGTGAAAAAAGAGGTTGGGTGAGACGAGGGTTAAGGGAATATGCAGGATGGGCGATCGCAATTCCAAGATGTTCGCATTGATTATGACCACACCCGCTGAATGGGATAAGCATCAAAAGCCGAATCGCAACTAATTAAAACAAGAGAATGATTCATCGCCTGTGCTACCAGAATGCGATTGCGCTAAGCGCACGCTACGCTAACGAACGGATCTCGATGATGGAGAGGAAGACTTACATAAAACTCTGTGTCTTCAAATGTAATCGGTAGAATCTGAACGTTAAGGTATTGCAATTCCTTCGGCAAATCTTCAAATGATCGATTCAGTTGAAGCTTACCGATATTAATTTTAATGGACATTTCCCAAAGGCTAGCAATACTAAAATACAAATCTGTTTTAGTATCAATCGCTTCTTTCGCTTTACTACCTAGATTGGGATCGCCCAGTAAATACCAAAGAAAGGCATGAGTATCTAAAAGGAATTTCATGCTACATATATTCCTTTAAATCTTCGAGTGGTTGGTCGAAATCATCTGACATAAATATCTGACCGACCCAACTACCATAACCATGAATTTCTTCAAGCTTTTCTTGAGATGATTCACTTATTCCGTGTTTCTCAAGTAGATATTTTGCATAATGCAATATCTCTGTTTTTAGAGATTCTGGCATCTTGACGATAGTTTGAAAAATCTCTATGTCAATAGGCATAATTTCTGTGCAATATTGGCGAGGTTATTTTCGCATATTATACCATAAT
>JBBQDY010000447.1:0-2879 GCA_038320155.1 Cytophagales bacterium | reverse complement strand
CCCGCTCTTCGAGTCCAGATAATTATCGCGGATGCAATCTCGAAGCTCGCTCCTGGCCAAGATAGCTATCGGGATGTAATCTTCCATATTATCACCATCCATAACCTAATCTATTCTTCCTTTTCGGATTGAAAATCCTATGATCTAGGTTCAGGATTTCAAATCCTGAACCTAGATCATGCTGCTCCTTTAAAAGCTGCTCAAATAAGAATCTAAAACCAAAGCCAAATCAATTCTCTCACTACCAAAATACATCCTCCAATTAAACAGAATTATATCAAAACATTCCTTCGAAATTTGTCTAAGTAATTAAACTTGTGAAAGCCTACTTTGTCAGTATGAACAACCTTACGATGTAAAAAACACCCAGTCCAAAAATGGCTAAGCCAACTAAAATCAACATAGTTTATTTACCGTGCTTCATCTAAAATTATCTGGAATTTGATTATTACTCATAAATTTACTTTCTGTGACCAATTGCAATGACATCAATCAACAAGATTTTATCCTGGATTTCATAAATGATCCGATAATTTGAAACCCGAATTCGAAAAGCATTCCGACCTTTTAATCTTTTGTGCCCACTCGGTCTAGAGTCTTCGCTTAACTTAAAAATAGCTTCTTTGATGGATGAAAAATAGGGTTCTGGAATCTTTGCCAAAGATTTTATCGCAGACTTTTTTATGCTTATTCGATAAGCCATTTTTAATCCTTCCTAAGAGATTCTAGCAACTCAAAAGCTTCATCAATAGGAATGGACGGCTCATCAGATTGCTTGACTTTATCATAAAGTTGGACATCCTCTATTTCTTCCAGTTTTTCCATGATGGACTCAAACTCTGAAACAGATATCACCACAGAAATCTTATTTCCTGCTTCGTCAGTGATGTATTTAGGATTGATTGTCAGCATGATGTAAGTTATTAAACTTTATTATTACCCGCAATATCGAAAGTAAACTTGATTCTCACTTTTAAACTTACTCAATCAACTACCTCCCCATACAAATCGAACTCCGTGGCATCCGTAATTCGAGCGGTCACAAAGTCTCCCACTCGGCAATAATACTTCGCAGCATCAATTAGCACTTCATTATCGACTTCCACGGAGTCAAACTCAGTTCGGCCCACAAAATGTCCGCCTTCCTTTTTATCGATTAGTACTTTGAAAGTCTTACCAATTTTCTCCTGATTGAGATCATAAGAAATTTGCTCCTGCACTTCCATTAAGTGATTTGCTCGGTTTTGCTTTTCCTCCTGAGAAAGTAAATCTTCCATCCCGAAAGCATGGGTACTTTCCTCGTGAGAATAGGTAAACACACCCAACCGCTCAAATTTCATTCGCTCTACGAATTCCACCATTTCCTGAAATTCTTTTTCACCTTCACCAGGATGACCCGCAATCAAAGTAGTTCTGATCGCAATTTCTGGGATCATCTCCCGGATTTTGTAAATCAATTCCTCCTGCTTTTCTCGGGTGGTTCCTCTTCGCATGGCTTTCAACACATCGGTCGAACCGTGCTGCAATGGAATATCCAAGTACTTACAAATATTTGGACGCTCTTTCATCACCTCGATCACATCCATCGGGAAACCGGTCGGATAAGCATAGTGAAGCCGTATCCAGTCAATTCCCTCGACATCGGAAAGGTTTCTTAGTAGTTCTGCTAAATTTCTTTTTTTGTAAAGATCCAATCCATAATAGGTGGAATCCTGAGCAATGAGTAATAACTCTTTGGTTCCGCCAGCTGCTTTGTGCTGAGCTTCTTTCACGAGTTCCTCAATCGGTCGCGAAATATGACCGCCCCGCATCAAAGGAATCGCACAGAAGGAGCAAGGCCGATCACAACCTTCGGAAATCTTCATGTAAGCGTAATGTGCGGAGTGCGTTAATAATCGCTCTCCCACCAACTCATGCTTATAATCAGCTTTGAATTTCTTCAAAATGGCTGGCAAATCCCGCGTACCAAAAAATGCATCGACCTGCGGAATTTCTTTTTCCAAATCGTCTTTGTAACGCTGAGAAAGACAACCAGTCACATAAAGTTTGTCCACCAAACCTTTTTCCTTTGCCTCCACATATTGCAATATCGTATCAATGGATTCCTGCTTGGCATTGTCGATAAAGCCACAGGTATTGATGATTACAATATTGTTGTCTTTGGAATTGGACTCGTGGCTGGCGTTGATGCCATTGCCACGAAGTTGGGTGAGGAGCACTTCTGAATCGACTAGATTCTTGGAGCAACCCATAGTGATAATATTGACTTTGTCTTTTTTGAGAGTTCTCGCTTTCACAGATTTCCGACTTTTTTGAGGCTGTAAAGGTATGCAAAAAAGCGCGAAGCGACTTTTTTGAATTTAAAATTTGAGAATTTGAAATTTAAAATGATCGGCATCTCGAGAATCTATAACCATCTAGTGCAAGGCTACGGTATCTCGAGGTACGAAGCTATTCTAAGAATACGATGACTCACTAGTTTTGCCTGTGTCATTGTAGTGTTCGGAATATTAGCCTTCCGAAGGCGATATTTCAGAATTTTAAATTCTTCATTTTAAATTCGTTTAATACCCTGTAATCTCCTTCATCAACCCAAAAAATCCTTTTTTTCGCTCAGCGTTGATTCCCCAGTCCACAGGCACACTTTGATATCCTTCGGTAAAGCCTTCATCTTTCATGCGGTAATCAAAATAGCCCCAAGAGGCATAAGCCGAAATTGCAGCGGTGAAATTATTCAAGTCCTGATCAAAGTTGAAATGGTCATCTTCATTGAACACAATCGGCTTTGGTGTATATCCAACCACGTTTCTAGTGTCTTCGACCATCACTGCGATTCGCTTCGGGTCTTTCACCCCATTGCCATGAAGTAAAATGTAATC
>JBBQDY010000446.1:0-2880 GCA_038320155.1 Cytophagales bacterium | reverse complement strand
CTTTGACAAATTCTTCCATCAAAATGTAATCACCTTTGATGTCATAAGCTTGGTTTCCAATCTTAGCTTGAGCTAGTTGGTAGTTTAGCCTAGGGAAAGATCCTTGATGAATTGGAATAGCATTTTGAATCAAATCAATCGATCCATAAGACTTTTTCTTGGAGTTCAGAGCAGCGGCAGCAAGTCTAGCTGAATCAGTGAAATTCAATCCTGTGGCTCTGAAATATCCGGAAGGCTCGGTATACACTAAACCATAATCAGCTAAATCGTCTAAAACAAGCGTGATCGGGTTGACTATAGGAACTCGCTTTCGAGTGCTGGTAAATTGCCCTTGAACTGTAATTCCATACTCAATCTGATTAGAGATGATTAATCTTTGATCTGCCTTCTCTTCATTATCCAGCCATTCTAAAGCTTTCAAAATCGTCGGTCGGTTGGTAATCGGACTGGTTAAATCTGCATCAGTAATCGAAACAGTAAACTCAGCTCCAGTTCTTTGCTCAAATTCATCAAAAATCGAGAGGTCTAGCTGTACTTCTATTCCTTTCGGAACTGACTTGATTTGCTGCTCAAGTTTGAATGCAAGATCTCCGAAATAATCAATTTCTGCAGCTTGCTGTGGGACAATTTCTGTTCCTTTTGCCAGGACAGGAATTGGTCTAAGGAAAATATCCTGCTCAGAATAATTTAGCATCCATTGAGTATAAGCTCTTATAAAGTAATTACCGGATTTTAGATTTTCGGGTAAAGTAAATCCTCCGGCAATCCGACCTGAGTCAATAGGAAAAATTTCCTGTTGGATCAAAGTTGATTTTTCATCCAGCAAATCCACATATACAACCCTGCTTAAGGAATCCGCCAAAAGTTGATTTTGATAAATCATTTGCCCCCCTAGCCAAACTCCTTCGCCCGGGTAATAAAAATCCTTATTTGTCGAAAGGTATGGCCGTTCTCGAAGTTTATTCCATTCGTTAAATGATCGCTTGGTGCTATCCACTTCTGCCACGAAATCATCAAACTCTAGATCCGGCACAAAATCATAAGGTAATGATCGAGCCACCCGCTGCCGGCCCATATTTCCGGAAAGAAGAAGTTGAGTCGGATTGACGGGAATTCCATCACGATACACGTCGAAAAATCCGTTAGCAGATTCTATCCAACTGATCGGATGGTAAAAATTTTTGTAATAATCATTCAACGCATATTTATTCATGTAATGAGCTTCCATCCGAGCAGGCCAAAAAATTCTTAGATTTCCATTCTGAAGCGAGACTCGACGAACAGAGTCTGATGGAACATATATAATGGTCTCCTTCAATTCCAAATCAATACTATTTGTCCGAACCCGACCAAAATATGTAGATTCTTTCGTCTCATAAAGGTTGAATCCCTGCTGAACTGATTGGTTTAAGATCAGTGACTGGATGAAATGTCTGCTTGAGCCTTGATAGCTTGTTTCCCGATTATCCCGCCAAAACTTGGCTTTTTTTTCATCTTCAGGAATTTTTTCAGCATAAAACGCCAGCCCATAATATTGAGAAGTGGACTTGGACCAACGGTAATCCTGCAGGGAAAACTCAACTCGGTAGCCTAAAGCGTCATTGTCAACAATAATAGGTTCTTGGGCGGTGGCTTTCACGTAATTCTCACCCCCATCTACTTTGACTTGCTCAAAATCAATGACCCATGGGTTTACAATCCTCGCCATTCGAGACGCGATCGGATCGTCAGGCACTGCGATAAATACTTCTTTAAAACGTTTCAAATTTCGCTCCCAAACTCGGTCTCTTCTGGATTTCAATTCAACCTCTGAAAGCACAGACTGCATCGGCTTAAGCGAAAAATCAACAGTTACCGAGGTTCTATTTCCAAAATTTACTTCAGCCACTTTAGTAATATAACCCACAAAAGAAGCTACCAGCTCACTATTTCGAGGGATTTGACCCTTGATCACATATGTGCCATCCAAGCCAGTGGTTGCGCCAATAGTGGTGTTATTAAAAAAAACATGGGTAGAAGGTAAAGGCTCACCGGTCTGGGCATCGGTTACTTTTCCACTTATCGTTTGGCAAAGCTAACTGAGCCTAATGTTAAGAACAGAAAAAGTGAAACAAATAGATTTTTCAGAAGAATGACTTTAGGATTTAAAAACTATAAACTTATAATAATCTTGGTAAAAAGCTATTCGTTACTGAACTTATATTGACACGACTCTCTGATTGAAGTAGCTAATACTTGCCCACAAGTCTTACCATCACCTCATAATCTCCCTCAGGGGTCAGAAAAGAGAAAAATTCACTTTCATCAGTACTCACGCTAAAGGTGGTGCCGGGGAGAAAAACTGATGCATAAGGAACACCTGATTGAGTGGTTGAATCCAAAACTCTTCTTCGAAATTCAACCTGACCTATCAAGGTCATGGGAAGAAAGAAACAAGCGAAAAAAAGTAACTGCTTCATTTTTAAATGAGATTGAAAAAGAGCATTCGTGAACTCGATTTAACATAAACTATTACGTGTCTAAAAAAAAATGATTAGTGAGAGGTAAGAAACCTTAGTGGGAATCTTATCAAATTTTGATAGATAGACTGCGATACTAAGCCACATTGTTAAAAAATCAAAATTTAATAATGACCTTTTCGAAGGACAATTAATAACTTATATTGATTATCATTTTGGGAATCCAACAGGTTAAAATTCAGGGCTATGAAAAAGTATCTATTCATTATTTCGCTATTCTTACTCAACTTTTCAAATTCTTGGAGTCAGACCAAAAGCGGGGTTTCGATCTATACATCCGAGTTTTTCTCTGGAAAGTTCCTAACTCAGAAAGCATTTGTAAGTGATACCCTAATCATGAACGGGCTTGAAATGGACAGCC
>JBBQDY010000445.1:0-2894 GCA_038320155.1 Cytophagales bacterium | reverse complement strand
CCTTTACTGTAAAAGCCAAATTGCTTTACCTTTTTTATTTTGTCTTTCTTTGAGTTCTCCATATGCTGATATCCCCAAATGGGGAATTTCTCTGTGGAATTAGTAACAGCACTAATATTTAACATAAGTAGTGCCATGGTTGGGAACCATTAATTCTGCTCTGATTTTTCAAATCTATGTCACAGTTGGACTTAAGGGCAAACAAAGTTTTCAAGGTCAGATTGCTTGCGTTGTTATCAATTCCAGAAATAAATCCCTTTTTCAGTAAACAAGTTTTATGAGTTCAAACTGAGTTAGCTGCTTGTCTACCCATGCTTTGCGCTTAGCGCACCATTATTAGCCTTATTTCAGTCTCGGTAAAATTGAGCTGCTCGGTTGATGTATAGCCAATCTAAAAAAAAAATTAACTGCCGCCGTCCGTGAAGCTGGGTCCAAAGACGCTTAAAGCGAATTTCTTCAGAAGCATATTAGCTCGTTATATTATTTATATAATCTTCGGTCAAAGTGAAAGTCAACCTGTTCAATCACTTTGACTTGGTGGTATTCTGGGTGTCGGCAATTGAGGATGTAATTTCTGGAACTGTGAATGACACAGCTCGGCACCTTCAGTGCTATAGACTTATTTGAGGCTATCCATTCTTGTGCTATTTCTGCAAAAATGGACGGTGCAGGGTAGTTTGTCCAGTTATCAGGCAGGTCTTTTATTTCAATTTCAGAAATTGAATCATCAGGAATGGCTATGGTCAAAAGCTCCAAATCCGGAACTATGGCTGGTGGAGTATGCACTATGAGTTCGAGTAGCGCGATTTCTATGGTTTCGCCAGTGTAGAGGACAGGCGAACCTTTTCTATTCCATCGACCACCAAACATAGCTGCCCACGATCCATAAATATCACTGGCATATTTTTTACCTGTAATTCTATACACCTTCATGAATTAACTGTAAACACCATGCTCGATTCTGCCTAAAACGTCCCTGACTTTGGATATTCCACCCGGAATTTCAATCAATTCTTGTGGTTCAATATCGCCCAAAGAAGTATTTGGAAGGTGAAGCCATTTGAAAAAGTTGTCCTTGCTCTCGAAAACCTCGATTCCATATAAGAACAAGTCCGCAGCCTCTAGCAATTGAACTGAACTGTTCCTTTTTAAATCTTGCTTTGATTTCAGTAACCGATAGAGTGTCGGCTCTGATAAGTTAAGCAAAGCCGCTGTAAAATTTTGTGAAAGATCGAAATAGGCTTTGAAGTGTAAAATTGCATTAGAATTTAAACCTCTGTTGGCAATTGTTATGAAATCGAAAGGGCTGTCAACTCTATCCTTCAAATTCTCTCTTCCCAAAACGGTATTCAATTTTTGATATCTGTTGATCGTCTTTTCCATGATCTGTCATTTGATAATATTATTTATCATTTGAACGAATATGAGATGAATATGCGATAAAAGGAATTTTGAGAGATTTTAAATCTTGATTCCTTTTTTCTTTAATCTTTCCTTTTACCAAATGACTCTTCGGAATCCTGCACGTCGTCAAATTTAATTTTGATTAGCTCTCTTAAATCCCTCCCGATATTTGGGACAGGCACTTACCTCCTTTGATCCCGATGACCATCAAGAGGGGAATTAGATTTAATTTCTAATTAAGATTTTGTTTTGGTTGGAACCTGCACGTTAACGGATACTCATTTTTTACCATTTCAGCTGCAGAGAGGTAGACTTCTAAAACACAACCTTTCAATGCTGTCACTCAAACCAAAGAGTTCTCTATTCAAACTGAATCTTTTCCACTTACTATCAGTTATTTCGATCCTTGTCTTTCAAATCACCGCATTATGAAATTGGGGGAACTCAATTTGGCATTGGCAATCGGCAAAAGTATCTTTGTATTCAATTCATTAAAACCGATCTATTTTGGAAAATAAAACTGTAAAAGTTGGCTTGGTCCAATTGAGCTGTTCAGCAGATGTGGCCAATAATCTGGAGAAAACCATTCTTGGTATCCGTGACGCTGCTTCCAAGGGCGCTCAAGTGATTGTGCTTCAGGAGCTTTTCCGATCCTTGTATTTCTGCGATGTGGAGGATTATGAAAATTTTAAACTTGCAGAAGCAATCCCCGGTCCCTCTACCGATTCCTTTGGGAAATTGGCCAAAGAACTGGGTGTGGTGATCGTTGCTTCACTTTTTGAAAAGCGCGCCGAAGGGCTTTATCATAATACTACAGCGGTACTTGATGCCGATGGAACTTACCTCGGCAAATACCGGAAAATGCATATTCCGGATGATCCGGGCTATTATGAGAAATTTTATTTTACGCCGGGTGATCTTGGCTACAAAGTATTTCCTACCAAATTCGGAAAAATCGGTGTCTTGATCTGTTGGGATCAGTGGTATCCGGAAGCAGCACGGATCACCGCGCTCAAAGGAGCTGACTTCTTAGTTTACCCGACGGCTATCGGCTGGGCAGGCACTCAGGACGAAGCTACAAACGACGAGCAATACGGCGCTTGGCAAACCATCCAGCGTTCGCATGCGGTGGCCAATGGAATTCCAGTGGTATCAGTCAACCGAACAGGAGTGGAGGGCCCAATGCAGTTTTGGGGCGGTAGTTTTGTCTCTAATGCCTTTGGTCGCGTCACCTACAAAGCCCCTCATTTGGAAGAAGAAGTGCACGTAGAGGAACTTGATTTTGCGAGTTCGGATCGATACAGAACGCACTGGCCTTTCCTTCGTGATCGAAGAATCGATTCCTATAAGCCCATTACCAAGCGCTACCTCGACGAAGAATAATCCATGCAAGATATTTTTGAACTCTCACGAACCGGTGAAGCTACGCCAGCTGAATTAGGATATTATTTCCCGGCAGAATTTGCGCCACAAGAATCCATGTGGCTAAG
>JBBQDY010000444.1:0-2895 GCA_038320155.1 Cytophagales bacterium | reverse complement strand
CACAAGTTTTGATTGCTATCCTCCTCCCCTGAATCTTAAATTCATCATTTTAAATTTATTTCTCCTTTGCGAAACTCTCCGCGCCTCCGCAATAAAAAAAAATCACACTCTAACCGTTTTGGCAAACCCTCATTTCTTCGATTGACATCAATCCGGCCAAAACCCAAAAAATGGTGATCCATATAGCTACAAAGATGTCGCACCTCGGGTGCTTTTCTAAATTTTTCCAAATACTTACCTCGGGTAAAAAAAACTATCCCCTCCGCTAATCTTTGTGTTTTAGGTACACTTTAAACTCGGAGCCTTTGCCGTCCTTACTGCTGACAACGATTTTCCCCTCTGCATTTTCTACAATTTTCTTCACCAGATAAAGCCCTATTCCTGAGCCTTCCACCTGTTTTTCAATTCGAGTAAATTGTTCAAAAATCAGGTCTTGTTTATCTTTGGCTATTCCCTTTCCGTTGTCTTTGACGGATATTTTCACAAATTCTTTTTCCTTTTCGATAGTTATATATATTTCCGGAATCCTGCCGGGAGCTTTGTATTTAATGGCATTGCTTAAAAGATTGTATAGTATGCTCCTTAAGTTTTTTCTCGAAAAATTTATTTCCGGTGTTTTGACGTCGATATGTACCTCTGCTTTGCTTTCGTTTATTTTATCTTTAACAGTCATCACCACTTCTTGAAGGATAGATTCAAAACTCAGGGTTTCTGTTTGTTCCTGATAATTGCCTTTTATTTTTGCGATATCAGCAAGTTCGTTGATTATATTCCGCATCGATTCAATAGAATCATTAAGCATGTCGGCAAACTTTATTTGTTGCTTATGGTCCTGAATTTTCTTTTCGGCCAGTTCTTCTGATGTATGGATCAAGAGCTCAACGAGGCCTTCTATATTGTTAAGCGGTGCTTTGAGATCGTGTGAAACTGAATAAATAAAGGTTTCGTGGGAGTCGTTTAGTCTTTCCAGCTCTTTCAAGGTATTGATGCGGCCTGTTATATCCACAAAGGTTAAAATTACCCCATTGGTCTTACCTGACTTTTTGATTACGTAGGGAATAATGTTCATCTCGAACCAGCACTCGTCTGTTGTCTGGATCTCTTTTTCCAGGATTTCGCCCGAATCAATCACTTCCTGAATATCCTTAGTAATAGTGGAATATTTAATATTGTCTTTAAGATCTTCAATTGGCCTGCCAATATGCTTGGGAGAAAACTTAAACTGTTTCATGGCCACAGGAGTAAATTTGCGCAATACTAAATTGGCATCGACAAAAAGCTGGGGGATGATCGTGTTCAGGAAATAATTTTCCAGGTCATCGTTCAGCTCAATCAGTTTTTGAATCTTTTTTGTTTTCTCTTTTTCGGTCTTGGCCATAATCTGGATAAGCTTTGTTGTTTTCTTCTTTTTAGTGCTTCGATAATGCAGGTATAATCTGTAACGCGACTAACGTATGTTTAATCTAAAACGATTTTTTTTATTGCCTTTTATTAATTGGCCCAACTGAGAGTAGAATTATTTCCCAAGCGTAGTCTGATTTGTATAAGCCAATTTTGATTTTAAATCCATTGGCTCAATATTTTTAGATGAAAATTCCTGAAAACGGTGGTGGTGCCTTTCTTGGCTTTTATTCAACAGGTGGGGTCCAGCGAATTGTGACCTCTTGGTTGCCCCATTCTCGGGCTTTGGAAACATCCTTGCCCATATAGATATCGATTTTTTGGGTCCATCTGCGTTGCATTTTATCCAGGACTATATATTTCCCATCCAGCCCGTCAATGCTTACTTCCATGTTATAATGCAATCCTGAGTCAAGCAAATCCCTGGAAATAGCAATAGCCTTCATGCCGGGCTTCAACGTATCTCCCCATGCAGTTATGTTCGGATCATTTGCTGTTTGTGCTTTTACTGAATTATAAGCTGAAGCCGTCACTTCCATGGTTTGAGTTTCGGGATTGCCGCATGCGGTGAGCAAAAATAAAAGCGTAATAGTAAGAAAATGAATGGTTTTGGTCGACGAGCACATACCTACCAAACAGCTCTTAAGGGCAATCGTTCCCTTGGTGTCCATGGGCGTTACCCATGGCTACCAAGATGTGGCACTTCTGGTGCTTTACCAGCAGCATACAGAATTTCCCAAATTTGGGCATATTCCTTTTATATTTTGCGGTGAGGCTATTTTCACTAGGTGTCCTATGCGGTTTAAAACTACTATCTCCGGCTGATAAATCGTTAAATCCATTTTCCAAAAATTAAAACCATACCTCATGGTTTGATATCCTAATTATAATATTCCTCCTAAATTAGAGCATCTTAATTTTATCTACCTATCCATGAACAAAGTCAATCTGAACGAAAAATTTGATCTGATCAAAGAACACTGGAGCCCAAAGATTATCGGCGAACTGAACGGTCAGGATGTCAAACTAGCCAAAGTCAAAGGGGAATTTGTTTGGCATGATCACAAGGGCGAAGACGAGCTTTTTCTAATAATCAAAGGCACGCTGAGAATTGAGTTTCGAGACCGAAGTATCACCCTGAATGAAGGTGAAATGCTGATTATTCCGCGTGGCGTAGAGCATTATCCTATTGCAGAGGAGGAAGTATGGTTAATGCTCTTCGAACCTCAAAGCACCAAACATACCGGAGAGGTGATGACGGAGCGTACTGTGGAGAAATTTGAGAAGATTTGAGAAGTTGTTTCCATATCTCTTACCTTTTTTAGTATGTTGTTGAAACTCAAAAATTTTTACTTTAGGTTGATTTGATTTTTGAAGAAAAATGGACCAAACTCAATTACTCGATTCTATCAAAAAGGTCATCACTGAATCCCGGCAACGGGTTTTCAGAATGGCAAACACAGCCTTATTGCAAACTTATTGGCAAATCGGAAA
>JBBQDY010000443.1:0-2895 GCA_038320155.1 Cytophagales bacterium | reverse complement strand
GCAAAACTTGAAGTGCAGGAACTACCGTTTTTCCAGCTTTCATAGACATACCCTGGAAACCGATATGCGCCATATTGTGCTGACCGCAGGCATTCATACATCCTGAGATTTTGATCACCAAATCCTGATTTTTCAGGTAATGTGGATATTCAGTTAGAATTACTTTTTCTAGTTCAACGGCGATCCCGGTAGAGCTTGCGATTCCAAGATTACAGGTGTCAGTACCTGGACAGGCCGTGATATCGCCGAGTGAATTATATCCTTTTTCAGCCAGACCAATCTTTTGCAGCTCCTGATAGAAATAAGGAACCAAATCGGCCCGAACATCTCGTATCAGGAAGTTTTGCCGAAGGGTAAATCGAATTTCATCATTCGCATAGCGCTCGACCAAATCTGCCAATGCTCTCGCCTGATCAGTGTAAAAATCACCCAAGTGCACTTTCACCCCAATCGCCACATAGCCGGCTTGTTTTTGAGGAAGGACATTTGTCAGCTTCCAAAGTTCAAAATCCAAACCGAGCTCCTTGTCCAAATCTGGTTTTTGTGGATTGGGACGAAGCTGTTTGGCTTCATATTCATCGGTTTCGATTGGATAGCTTATAAAAGGGAGTGCCTTTTTCTCCTGCTCAACCAGGTCTAAAAACGTGTCCAAACCCAGGTCTTTCACCAAGAATTTCATCCGGGCTTTATTTCTTCTGGCTCGCTCTCCATGCCGGTCAAAAATCCGAAGGACGGCTTCGATAAAAGGAATCAGCTGATTCACTTCCAAAAACTCATGCACCGCATCCGCATGTCGGGGCTGCGATCCCAAGCCTCCACCAAGTAGGACTTTGAAGCCGCGAACTGTTGATCCATCGATTTCTTTAATCTTCGGGATAAATCCCAAATCATGTAAGTAACTCAATGCATTATCTTCATCTGAAGAGGAGAAGGCCATTTTGAACTTTCGCCCCATTTCTTGGCAAACAGGATTCCTCAAAAAGTACTGAAAAGTAGCATCCGCATAAGGCGTCACATCAAAGGGTTCTTTTGGATCTATTCCAGCCAATTCTGAAGCGGTAACATTTCGTACCGTATTCCCGCAGGCTTCGCGAAGGGTGACATCATCCCGCTCGAGCTCAGCCCAAAGTGCAGGAGTTCGATCCAAACTCACATAGTGAATCTGAATGTCCTGACGTGTGGTGATGTGTAAGCGACCGATGGAATACTCGTCTGACACTTTACATATCCGTCGAAGCTGGGAAGAATTCACCCGTCCATATGGTAATTTGATTCTGACCATTTGCACACCGGGCTGCCGCTGTCCATAAACGCCTCTTGCTAGTCTGAGACTTCGAAATTTCTCCTCATCGATTTTTCCTTCTTTGAAAAGCGCAATTTTACGCTCCAGATCCAGGATGTCTCGCTCTACGATGGGATTTTCTAATTCGGTTCGAAAGCTTTGCATAGGTTAAATATTTTTTTATTCCCGATAGGGATAGTAGGATTTTAAGTCAGAATTCTAAAGTATGAAGTCTAAAATCTGGTCAATTGAGGTGGTAATTTTTTATTGAGCGTTTATTCTCAGGATACTAATGTTTAAATATCGAATGTCGAACCTGACTACAGTTAGGCAGGTGAAGAAGATAGAATTCCAATTGAAGAAAATCTCTATTATCTCATTCTCTTCTCTCTATTCTATTCTATGAATCCAATGCTCACCGTGTCAAAACTGCTCTCATCAATAAGGATAAAGGCTCCGTTTGATTTATTGACATGATAGGAATCCACATGAATCGGCTTGCTCAGTTTGAATTTCACTCTTCCGATATCATTCAGCTTTAATTGATCTACGGCTTCACTACCGGAGAAATCGGTATGAATTAGAGACTCAATCTGATCGACCTTAGCCAGAACCCGATTAACTCCATGCTGGAGTAGGTACTTATTTCCGACTTTCAGCGCTTTGCTATTGACTTGGCAGATAGTAGCAGAAATTTGCTTTTCACTTCTCGGCACTGCTTCGGACTTCACCAGCATATCCCCACGACTCAGGTCCACTTCATTTTCCAAAGTGATAGTGATGGAACTGCCAGCAGCTGCTTCCTCATATTCCTGATCGAAAAGCTGGATACTTTTGATGTGAGTCTCGTTTCCTGAAGGCAAAACCGTCACCCGATCACTTACTTTCAAACTGCCTCCGTAAAGTTTCCCTGCAAATCCTCTGAAATCATGGAAAGCCTCCGTTTTTGGTCGGACCACATATTGAATCGGAAATCTGACCACCGTGTTTTCCTCCAAATCTGCTGGCTCCAAGATCTCCAAATGATCCAAAAGCGTATTCCCGATGTACCAAGGCATTTCTCCTGAAGCTTTGGTGATGTTTTCTCCTTTCAAAGCCGAGACCGGAATAAAGGTAATCTGATCCTCGCTGAAGTCACTTTTGGTTACCAATGCATCGAAATCAGCCTTGATTTTCAGATAAATATCCTCCTCATAATTCACCAAATCCATCTTGTTGATCGCGACGACTACATGGGAGATCCGAAGCAGATTTGCAATAAAGAAATGTCGATAAGTCTGCTCGATCACACCTTTTCTAGCATCAATTAGGATAATGGCAACCTGTGAAGTAGAAGCTCCGGTCACCATGTTTCTGGTATATTCTACATGCCCAGGAGTATCGGCAACAATGAAATTCGTCTTGGCTGTGTTGAAATAAATATGCGCCACATCGATGGTGATGCCCTGCTCACGCTCTGCCACCAAACCATCCGTAGCAAGGGAAAAATCCAGGTAATCGTAGCCACGCTGCTTCGAGCTTCGCTCAATTGCCTCAATTTTGTCCGTGGTCAGGGAATTCGTATCGTACAGTAAGCGCCCAATCAGGGTGCTTTTGCCGTCATCAACCGAACC
>JBBQDY010000442.1:0-2903 GCA_038320155.1 Cytophagales bacterium | reverse complement strand
ACTTTTATGAGTTTAAAACACCTTATATTAAGCCTCCACTAGTCTTAAATGTAATAATGATACCTCCTAATAATGTCAAAATCATTGACTTCCCGACGGCCACGATGTGGTTTGATGAAGATGGGATTCTCTGTTCCATTGCTAAAAAGATTCCTTCACAATCGGTAGAAGAAGCAAGAGAAACGATAAAGGAATTCAGAAAAATAACAGGCGGAAAAAAAATTTGCCTGCTTTCTGACAGCACGGATTCACCTCCTGCCAACAAAGAATTGCGTGACTATGCTGCCGAAGTAATGCCTGACATTGCAAAAGCAGTTGCCATAATTTCCAGGTCTGCAGTAGGAAAAATGGCTGCAAATTTATTTTTCAGCATCAAGAAGCAACCCTATCCAGTGAAGATGTTTAATGACGAAACCGAAGCGAAAGAATGGTTGAAGCAATACCTATAAAATCGAATTAGTTATGGCGGATTCTACTTTTTTCAAATGGTTTAATAATGTTTCTATCGCAAAAAAACTATATGCTGTGGTAGGCATTATGACCATTCTGATTGCTGTCGAGCTCGGCACACTTTACTTTGCTGTGAATACACTTTCATCGATAAGAGCTTTTGTGGGTGCGGAAGGATTATGGTCGAAATCTCAAAAAGATGCGATTTATAATTTGCAAAAATATTCCCAGACTCAAAACGAGGAGAAGGAACAAGCATTTTATACTTTCATGAAAGTGCCTTTGGGCCACCACAAAACATTGGTGGAATTGTTGAAGAATAATCCTGATTTGGCAGTTGCCCGACAGGGTTTATTAGAAGGTGGCAACCATCCTGAGGATATTGATGGAATGATCAAATTGTTTCTACGATTTGATAACATCTCTTATATTAAAGAGTCATTACAAATCTGGACAGAAGCAGATTCTGTTATTGCTCACCTAATACCTATTGCTGAAAAATTACATGCAGAAATCAACCTACCTACCGGACAGGTAGGCCTGCCTGCCGGACAGGTAGGCCTCCCTACCCCATCACAAAATAGACTGGATGAGATCATTAAGGAAGTTGACCCCATCAATCAAAAACTTACCATACTCGAAAACGATTTTTCATACACACTCGGAGAAGGTGCCCGCTGGCTCGAAAATACTATTTTAACATTATTACTTGCCATTGCTCTGACGGTAGAATTTAGCGGACTGATCCTTACTTATTTTGTGGTAAGAGGAATTACAAAAGGGCTAAATGAAATTGCGAATGCTTCAAAAAGTGTTGCGCAAAAAGATTTTAGTGTCAAAGCGCGGGTATTTTCAAATGACGAGATCGGGGTTCTTGCAAACTCATTTAACGAGATGACTGCAGAACTTTCTAATAGCATTCAAAAAAGAATACAGGCCGATCAGGAGTTGGAATCCAAAGCGACTTTCATTCAGGAAAATGAAAAACGAATTGTCGGTATAATGAATACCCTGATGAAAACCACCCAGCTGGATTTTTCAGAAAAGCTAGTCGTCAGCGAAAGAGGTGATGAACTCGATGCCATTGCCTTGGGATTAAATAAGATGAGTGAAGAACTTCAATCTAATTTGTACCAACTTAAACAAAGCGAAGCCAAATTAAATGAGGCGCAACGATTAGCGAAAGTAGGAAATTGGGAATGGGATATTGTTGAGAATAGTATTGCATGGTCTGACGAATTGTACAGGATCTACGGCATGAGCCAAGAAAGCTTTGAAGCTAATTATGAAAACTATTTGAAATGTATTCATCCTGATGATCGTGAGTATGCAAACCAGGTAATTCAAAAAGCATATCAAGATCATCAGCCTTTCGATTTTTTTCACCGCGTTAGTTTGCCGAATGGTGAACAGCTCACTATTCATGGAAAAGGAGAGGTTTATCTTAATGATGAAGGTGAGATTATCAGAATGATCGGTACAGCGCAGGATGTCACGGAGCGCAAAAGAGCTGAGGAAAAACTATATCAATACACGATTGAATTAGAACAGAAAAACCGGGAATTGGAATCCAAAACGAATTTCATTCAGGAAAATGAAAAACGAATCATTGGGATAATGGATGCGCTGATCAAGACCACCCGAATGGATTTTTCAGAAAAGCTAGCGATAAGCGATGTAGGTGATGAATTAGACGCGATTGCTGTCGGCTTAAATACAATGGCTGAAGAACTGGAATTTCATTTACGTGAATTACAACTAAGTGAAGAAAAACTCAACGAAGCACAGCGAATAGCGAAAATAGGCAACTGGAACTTCGATATAGCCACAAACAAAGTGCAATGGTCAAACGAGATGTACAATGTTTACGGATATGGAGAGGAACGATTTGAGGTGAGTTTGGAGAAATCACTCGAGCGTATGGTACCGGAAGATATTCTACTCACTCAGGCACGAATGGAAGCAAATATCACCAATGCCCTGCAGGCATACAACGAGAAAGGTGTTTTGGAATTCAAAAGTCCTCCAGCTACGTTTACCCTTGTTTTGCCGGACGAAACCAGAAAGGTAGTACGAGGAATAGCCAATATAACGCTCAACGGTGATGGGCAAATAATCAAAATGGTTGGAACAGTTCAGGATATTACTGAGCAGGATAAAGCCGAAAAAAAACTCCACCAATTCAATGTTGAACTACTACGGAAAAATAAAGAGATTGAACAATTTGCCTATGCAGCCTCACACGATTTGCAAGAACCACTTAGAAGCATTTCGAATTTCTCAAAGTTATTAGCCGAAAAATTAGAGGAGAATACTGATCAGGAAATAAACAACTATATGAGTTTGGTAAGTGGCGGAGCAAACCGTATGTCACAGCTCATCTTTGATTTGCTAGAATACTCCAGAATAGGAAAAGATTTGGCAAAGTCAGCAACGGATAGCAACAAACTGGT
>JBBQDY010000441.1:0-2907 GCA_038320155.1 Cytophagales bacterium | reverse complement strand
CCGCTTGGCCTCTGATTTCCCAGTACTGGTTAGGGCTATAAATGATTGATTTTGAGTGATAAAATTCGATTTTGATAAATCACTGATCGATTGCATGGATTCCTTCTTTTGGAAGGGGAAGGCTTCATAGATTTCTTCTATAAGAAGGCCTGGCTTGTTCGACTCAATTCCTTTGTAAAGCAGTTTGAGCAAGTGGTCTCGATGGGTCTTTTTCAAATATATTCTTCGGGAAATATAGCGAGAGAGTACTCCTTTTTTTGGTGCAAAAAGAAAGGAGATCAATGCAAGAATAGAAAGAAAGACGACTACCCAAGGTCCAGTGGGCATCTGCGGAATCACAAATGAAACGTAGGTTCCAAAAACTCCTGAAATAGCAGAAAACACTCCAGCCAAAATTACTAAAACTCCAAGGCGATCTGTCCAAAACCTCGCGGCTGCGCCAGGTGTGATCAGCAAGGCAGCCATTAATACTACCCCAATAGCCTGAATCCCGATCACGACAGATAGTATCATCAGCACATTAAATACCAACCGAATCATCCCCATTGGAAAACCGATCGCTCTGCCGTAGTCGGGGTTAAAAACCAGCAGGCTAAATTCCTTTTGAAAAACGGTCAAGCATAGGATGATAAAAACGGCTAATCCTCCATATATATAGAGATCGGATTCTTGAATCGCGATCGCATTTCCGAAAATAAATTGGTTCAAACCAGCCATTTCAGGGTTTCCGGATTTTTGAATGATCGTCAATAACACTATTCCAAACCCAAAGAATATCGAGAGAATTGAGGCGATAATAGCATCTTCGCTTAGTCGCGTGTTTTTGTTGAGCCAAGAGCTTAGAAAAGTAGCTAAAGCACCTGATATGAATGCTCCTGAAATAATAAAGAGGGGGTCTTTCTCCCCAGCTAATATAAAACCTAGGCAAATCCCAGGTAGAATAGCATGAGAAATGGCGTCGCCCAATAAAGCCTTTTTGTCCAAGAAACTATAAGTCCCCACATAGGCAGAGCCAACCCCCAAGAGAATGATTCCAATGACTACGAAAGCGATGGAAGGGTCCTGAAAAGTGAAGAAGTATACGAAATCTCCCATATCAACTTTTCAAAGGGTTAAACTCTTTCTGCCGGATAAGATCAGTGACTTTTGTCAGAAGGTTGAGTTTTCCACCATACGTTTTGCGCAAAAGCTCTTCAGTCATTACCGTCTCTTTTGGTCCGGAAGCGACAAGGTGAAGGTTCAGCATGATAAACCAATCGAAGTAATTCACTGCCGAATAAATATCATGATGGACTACAATCACTGTTTTGCCAGCTGCGGTCATAGCTTGTAACAATTCAAAAATGGCGGTTTCTGTAGCCATATCTACACCAGCGAAAGGCTCATCCATAAGATACAAATCGGCATTTTGTGCCAAAGATCTAGCGATAAAAACCCGCTGCTGCTGCCCCCCCGAAAGCTCTGAGATTTGGCGACTGGCAAATCCATGCATGCCCACTTTCTCTAAAGACTCCATCGAGAGATCCTTTTCCTTTTTTCCCGGTCGCTTGAAAAGACCAAGTTTGCCGTATGTCCCCATCATCACTACATCGAGGACAGAAGCTGGGAAATTCCAATCCACGGATTCCCGCTGAGGTACATAGCTGATTCGGCTCCGTACTTCTTCTAGGGTTTTGTCAAAAAGCTTTACATGGCCACCAGATGGGTCTACTAATCCCATGATTGCTTTGATCAAAGTAGATTTTCCAGCTCCGTTTGGACCAAGTATTCCTATGAGTTTTCCGGATGGCAAACTTAAATCCACATTCCAAAGCACTGGACTTTGATCATAACTTACGGTTAGGTCATGGATTTCTAAAATGGGATTTGTTACCTGAGTGATCATTGAATAAGGTTTTGAAAGATGACTGATACATTGGTATTGACCATACCGATATACGTTCCGGCTTCTCCGTTGGGATCGCCAAGACTATCGGTATAAAGTGGGCCAGCCAGTTTGATTTGATGATCTTGACTTTCGCTTCCTGAGACCACAGCTTGGATAGCTTTTGGAGATATGGTTTGCTCCGCAAACACGGCCTTAATGTCCCGTTGGACAATAAATTTTATCAGGCCGGTTAAATCTCTAAGTCCGGGTTCACTTAAAGTTGAAAGCCCTTGTAGACCTAGCACTTCAATTCCATAGGCTTTGCCGAAATATGCAAAAGCATCATGGGCAGTAATCAATGCCTGGTTGGATTTGCGTAGTTCGCTTATTTTCAATTTTGTTGCCTGATCCAATTCCGCTAATTGAGACTGATATAATTTGGAGTTTGCGCTAACTGTAGCTTTCCAAGAAGGATTAATTCGAATCAATTCAGCTGCTGCATGCTCCATCGCCATTGACCAGAGCTTGACATCAAACCAAATATGAGGATCCACGCTATGTGCCTCGGGTCCGGTTCGGAGCAAAAGTTCTTGTGGGATATTTTCGGAGACATTAATTATGTCTTTTCTAAGACTTAGTTTTTCAAAAATCTCAGTCATTTTTCCTTCAAGAAATAACCCATGATAAAGCACTATGTCCGCTTCAAGTAGGAGATCTAAGTCTCGGGCAGAAGCTTTATATAAATGCGGATCGACGCCTGCAGGCATCAGCGCCACGACATCGGCAGCATCTCCGACCAGGTTTCTGATTCCATCGGCAAGGATACTTGTGGTGACCACGATTTGAGGTTTCAACCTTTCCTCGGGATCTTCAAATTTGCAGGCAATAAAGAGTCCCAGCGATACAAAAATGATCAGTAGTCGGTTCATGATTGTTGGACTAGAATATTTGCTGCAACGTCCTTGGACATGAAGAGATTTTTCTTTTGATCAACCAGGATTTCCAAGGAGCCATCAAAGTCTGTCTTGTCCAAAACTTTG
>JBBQDY010000440.1:0-2912 GCA_038320155.1 Cytophagales bacterium | reverse complement strand
AAACTCTTTTTTGACCTTGCCTGGTATCCGATTTTTTCTTCGACCAGTCCTTTGTTATTGTAGGCCACGGCATCTTCAGGATCTAGCTCGATCGCTTTATCATAATCTTCGATAGCGCCTGCCAGATCGCCGATTCGATCTTTGAAGTAGGCTCTGCTACTATAGCGGTAGGGATTTCCGGGATCTAGATTTGCCGCCCGGTCAAATTCTGAAAGGGCTTCCTCATTCCGTTTCAATAGGTGAAGAACGACAGCACGATCACTCATGAAATCAGTATTGTAGGGCTCTAATTCCACGATCAGATCAAAATCCAGTATCGCTTCAGTCGTTCGGCCAAGTCTCGAGAGCACTCGTCCACGATTCAAATGAAACTCTGGCTGATTGGGATTTTCAGAAATCAGATTGTTGAAAATCACTAAAGATTCTTCAAACTTTCCTTCTTTAAATTTTGCTGTTGCTATCTCGAAACTCATGGCGCTCTTTTTTATTATAGACAAAATTAAGCTTGAATAGTTTATAGAAATAACTTTTGCTGCTTTTTGGAGCTGAAAGAGTGCGATTGTTATCTTTAAGACCTAAGAAAAGAAAAACTATGCCCCAAACACCCCAAGCTGTTCTTAAAGATCTGAAAGAGAAAAAGTTTGCTCCGATTTATTTTTTGGCTGGAGAGGAGCCATTCTTTATTGACATGATTTCTGATTACATCGAAAAGAATGCAATTGCGGAGCATGAGAAAAGTTTCAATCAAATTGTGCTCTATGGAAAGGACGTCACAGTAGGCGCAGTTTTGAACAATGCCAGGAAATTTCCCATGATGGCGGAGCGCCAAGTGGTGATCGTCAAGGAAGCACAGAGTATTGTGGATCTCGGAAAAGAGGAGGCGCAGCAATTACTGGTCAGCTATTTAGTCAATCCACTTCCGAGTACTATTTTAGTTTTGGTATATAAGTACAAGAAACTGGATGGGCGCTCAGCTTTGAGTAAAGAGATTGACAAACGCACTGTTCATGTCAAATCAGATAAGGTCACCGATTACAAACTGACTCAGTGGATTGAGGAGTACTTTAGGGGGCTAGGGCACAGCATTGATCCTAGTGCTGCCCAATTACTCAATGACTCAATCGGAAATAATCTCGAGGTGATGACCAATGAGGTAGGCAAAATGTTGATCAATTTCAAAGAATCCCACAAGTTTATCACCAGCGATATTTCCAAATATATTGGCATCAATAAGGATTACAATAATTTTGAGTTCCTCAAAGCGATAGGATTCAAGGATGTAATCAAGGCAAATAAAATCATCGCCTATTTTGTCCAGAATCCAAAAGCACATCCAGTCATTCCACTTTTTTCACTGATGTATGGATACTTTGCTAAAATCACCATCATCCATCAATCGCGTAAAAAAAATGTCAGTGATTCACAGCTGGCGGGCATACTTGGTGTGCCTCCATTTTTTGTCAAAGAATACGTGACAGCCGCCCGCAACTATAATTTGGGCAAGGTAATTGATATATTCAGATACCTAAAAGAAGCAGATCTCCGGTACAAAGGAGTGGATTCTGGCAGTATGACACATGCCGAAAATCTACGAGAACTTGTCTATAAGATCTTGCATTGATTAGCTAAGCCTAACTAGTTGACCTGCTTTTGAAATAAATTTGATTGGTAGATTTTCTAACCAATCGGTTTGATAATAGAGCTATTTTAAGATAATAAGCTATGAGATATTACCTTATGCTCTTTTTGGGCATTGGATTTAGTCTGGATGTATTCGCCCAATCCTCACTTTATCAAACCAGCAACCAACAAACACTCGATCACAATCTTGAACTTTTTGATAAACAGCTTTTCGCTGCAAGTTTGTATGACAATTCCAGGTTGCTCGATCATACCATCAGCTCCGAACAAACGAAATCAGCAGAACTTCATCGTGCCATGGCTGCATTGCAGCTAGCGAGCCCTGACGGACCGGGCTTGATGAAAAGCTATATCCTTTCCAATGGCAATCATCCTTCTGTAGTCACTGCTGGATTATACCTCGGGGATCATTTTTTTTACAAGAAAAATTTCCGAGAAGCACTTGAAGGCTATGCGCTGGTCGATGCGGAGAAACTCTCCGATGCCAATCGAGCAGATGTGCTCTTCAAACAAGGCTACTCATTCTTTCAATTAAAAAATTACAGTCAAGCGGCGCCGCTATTTGACCAAGCAAAAACCTTGAATCAACCCATCAGCGGGGATGCATATTATTATAGTGGTTTTATTGCTTTAGAAAACAACAACACCTCAAAAGCTATCGCTGACCTACAGATGGCTGCGAAAGACAGCTATTACGCAAATAAAGTTCCTTACCTGCTTGCGGCATTGTATTATCAGCAGGGAAGTTATGAGGAGTTGATTCAATATGCAGAGCCAAAGATAGCTTCGGGACAAAACCTTGAAAAAAAGGAAGTTATCTACTTGTATTTGGCTGAGGCATATTATGCTAAAAAGGACTTCCAAAATGCTGCGAAAAACTACGATGCGTTTATCAATTCCCGAAAAGGGGAGTTGGCTCCAAATGAAATCTACAAGGCAGGAATCGCTCAGTTTGAGATTCAAAATTACCAACGAGCGACCGACTATTTGAAAGTTTCCGCCTCTGCAAATAGTGAATTGGGTCAAGCGTCAAGCTATTACTTGGGTCATGCTTATTTGAAAGTTGATAATTTTCAGTTCGCTTCAACCAGCTTCGATGCTGCTGCCAAAGCAGATTTCAATAAGCAAATCAAGGAGGACGCGCTATTCAACTATGCAAAAGTCAATTTGCAGAAAGGGAGTTTTCAGCTGGCGATTTCGGCACTTGATCAATACTTGGATAGCTATCCTTCAGGGAAAAATAAAGTTGAAGCAGAAAATCTGCTTTCAGA
>JBBQDY010000439.1:0-2913 GCA_038320155.1 Cytophagales bacterium | reverse complement strand
CAGAGCAACAGCGAAGTGCTAAAGGTGATCGAGGACTACCATAAAGCCATGCTGGATGCGGAGCAGGGAATAGACAATGCAGATAAAATGAGCGCATTGTTTGAGAAAATGGATGCATTCCAAGCTTGGGATTTCGAATATCAGGTGAAAGAAGTCTTGGGTAAGTTGGGTTTGCATGACACCGATCTTCCTGTAGGTTCCCTTTCCGGCGGTCAGCGCAAGCGGGTTGCATTGGCGAAAGCCATTCTCGAGAAACCTGATTTGTTATTACTTGACGAACCTACCAACCACCTTGATCTCGAGACTATCGAATGGTTAGAAGACTACTTGGCAAAAGCCAATTTGGCACTTTTCATGGTGACTCACGATAGATATTTCCTCGAGAAAGTCACCAACGAAATCCTCGAACTCGATCAAGGCAAAGTCCATCGCTACCAAGGTAACTATGGCTATTTCCTTGATAAAAAAGCCGATCGAATGCAAAACGAGGATATCGAACTCGAGAAAGCCAAAAGTCTTTATAAAAAAGAGCTCGACTGGATCCGTCGTCAACCTAAAGCCCGAAGCACTAAAGCTAAATACCGAGTCGATGCTTTCGAGGAAACCAAGGAAAAAGCTTCTCAAAAACGTGAAGACCGCGATATCGAACTTCAGGTGAGCGCCCAGCGACTGGGAAATAAAATCATAGAAATTGAGAAAATGAGTAAATCTTATGGAGATAAGGTACTCGTGGACGATTTCAATTATGTTTTCAAAAAGAAGGATCGTGTAGGAATTATTGGACCAAATGGAGCTGGGAAAACAACTTTCCTGAATATGATCACGGGGCAATTGGCTCCGGATTCTGGGAAAGTAGCCATCGGTCAGACCACGGCTTTTGGGTATTACCGCCAGGAGGAAAGTAGCTTTGACGAGTCGATGCGACTAATTGATATAGTCAAGGAAGTAGCCGAAGTGGTGACGCTGGACAAAGGACAGACGATCACCGTCAGTCAATTTTTAACGCAGTTTGGTTTTCCTCCAAAGCAGCAACATACCCCAATTGAAAAACTTAGTGGTGGCGAGCGCCGTCGTCTTCAATTGTTGATGGTACTAATCAAGAACCCAAACTTCCTGATTCTCGATGAGCCAACGAATGATTTGGATTTGATGACTTTGAATACCTTGGAAGAGTTTTTGGACTCTTTTCCAGGTTGCTTGATCATTGTTTCCCACGATCGATATTTTATGGATCGATTGGTCGAGCATCTTTTTGTCTTTGAAGGCGAAGGTGCAATCAGTGATTTTCCGGGTAACTATTCGGAGTTCCGGGAGATTGAAAAGGAGCAAAAAGATCGAGGTCCGAAGACCGAAGACCGAAACATCGAGTCCACCAAATCTATTCAATCCGAGAAAGCTGTGGTTGCCGCTGCAGCGCCTCAGGTGAAAGTGAAGGCGGGTTTCAAGCAGAAGAATGAATTTAAGGAAGTCAATGCTTCCATAGCGAAACTTGAAAAGGAGAAATCCCAGCTTACCGAGAAAATCAGTGGTGGAAATTCTGATCACGAAGAACTGATGAAAATCTCAGCTCGAATGCTGGAAATCGACTCTAAATTGGAAGAACTGGAATTGACTTGGTTGGAATTGAGTGAATTGGAAGGAATAGAGTAGGTGAGTTTAGTTCAAGTCTTCAGACTTGGACTCATGATAATGCAGTCTTCAGACTGCAATAAGGGTTGTCACAAGTCATGAGACTTGCGCCAAATCCGTAGAGCTATTGCGAACGACGCAGTAGTGAAGCAACCTCTTTTTTACTAAGTTTAAAGCTAAATATTAGACAGGAAAATTGTCGTCATAATGCAAAGTCCATTTATTATTTAAGTACGGTCTCTTAGGAGCTGGACTAATAGTGATGTCTGTACCTTTGATCTCGTTTGCCTTTCCAGAAGATGTTCAATTAAATGGAGAAACAGGAGCTATGAGTCCACTTACGTTTATTGTATTTGGAATTATTGGAGTGATTCTGATTGTGCTTTTCTTTTCAATCAAAGATAAGTTTGCAGTTGTTGAGATAGGGAATCAAACAATAACAATTAAGCATAATGGAGATGTGAAAACTTTCCAATGGTTAGAGATCGAATCAATTTCTCAATTTCAATTCATCTTTCCACCACTATATAGCCTCAAAATTAAAGACCAGACAATTTGGTTTAATACCGAACTAAAATTCATAAGTGTTGGCGGGTATACCACTGACAACAGCGAAATGGGTAATTTGATTAGGAAAAAGAAGAGAGAACTGGATATTTAAATGAAAACGTTAATTTTTTACACCCCAGCGACTAGCTTTTCTTTTCCAATTAGGGCTAGTAGTTTAGGATGGGGTTTTGGTGATTAATCAGATTACTTCGGAATTGAAAGTGATATGGTAGAAAAATATTCTCAATAAATTCCTCACCATGACAAGACAGCTCTTTTGCCAAAGGCAAAACTGGTAGCAGCCCCGAATGCAGAGCAGCGAAATTCGGGGTAAAGTCAACCCTACAGCTCAGGTGAGTGCCAACGGCACGATGGGTAATTACCTTACACCGATAATTCAATTCCAGACATATTTCAAATCATATTCAATTTCGTATTCCTACAAAAGATGACTGCCCAACAAAGCCTGTTTACTACCGATCGTGCCTTTGGCACTCTAAAAGAATATCGGAAACGTTTCGATACCCAGAATTGAATTCTGGGCTTTTACGGGCCTTGCCTTTGGCAAGGGTACGGCAATCATTGCAAGCTTTGTTTTGAATACTACAAAGTAAATTCTTACCGGTTAGAATAACAGATTGCTTCAGAATTGAAAGTTGTGAGGTAGGTAAATATTCTCAATAAATTCCTCGCAATGACGTCCTAGAAGCTAAACCCCACTTTTACTCCTCCATA
>JBBQDY010000438.1:0-2921 GCA_038320155.1 Cytophagales bacterium | reverse complement strand
TTGGATGGATTAAATCACCTGAGAATCAATTTTTCAAAAAAACAGGAGAATTGGGAAGGGGAATGGTTAGTGCCTTAATACACTATTTTAGAGTGAAGGGATTATTTTTTTAACCTCAGGCAACCCTTGCAAGACATTTTTCATTTCTTTAACTAGAGACACTACTAAAGAAGACTTCTTGGAAGGCAAAATTATCATTCAGGCAAAAAACGGAAATCAAAAGGCGCTGCGACAGCTTTTTGATTATTACGGGAAGCGCATGTTTATGCTTTGTCTTCGCTATGTCAAAAATCAGGAGGATGCGGAGGATATTCTTAGTAAGGGTTTTACAAAAGCCTTTTCGGGATTGGGTTCTTTTGAGATTCGAGGGGAGCATTCATTTGAAGTTTGGCTAAAGCGGATTTTGATCAATGAATGCCTGATGTTTCTCAGGAAACAAAATAAGGCACCGCTCATGATAGAACCTGATGAATCTTTGGTTTCCACAGGCGAGAATATCCTCGAAAAGCTTTCGGCGGATTCCTTATATGAGTTGATTCTCAAATTGCCTGAAGGCTACCGAACAGTCTTCAACTTATTTGAAATTGAGGGCTACTCCCATCCGGAGATTGCCGCCCAACTGGGGATTACAGTGGGTACATCAAAGTCGCAACTCAGTAAAGCGAAAGCGGTATTAAAGGAATTAGTAATCAAAAAAGGATTGAATCATGCGTCTTAAATCTCAAGGAAATATTGATAAGGATGCTCAGCTCCCAGAAGGGGTTGAGTTTAGGAAAGATCTTATTTGGGATCAAATCCAAAAGGAACAGCCGAGGAAAAGACCGGTTTTTTGGTGGCTTGCCGCTGCATGCCTGTTAGTTGGAATAGCCTTTTTGTTCTATCCAAGGGCTAAAGATGAAAGTGTGATACTACCTATAATCGCTCAGAATAATACTTTAGAACCCAAGGTTAATGTAGTGCCCGAGGTCATTTCAGAAATAGAAGTGCTTCAAGAATCAGAAATTAAGTTGGTAGAAATAAAGGAAAGGGAACTAGTCACACCTCTGATAGTGGAGAAAGAAAATCCGGTCTTCACGGATTCATCATCTAATTTGGATTTGACTTTTATTGATTCTCAAAAAACGATTAAGCCAATGGTTGCGATAGTTCCGATCATTCAAGCGAAAGCCGATCAAGAATTAAGTCCAGCGGCCCTAAGACTTCAGAAAAGTCTCCGCAAGATGAATCCCAATAAACTCTCAGATCAAATCTTGATTGTGGAGAAATTCAATTTGCTAAGGGAATTAACTAGCTATCAATCGCAATCTGCCTCAGGATCACAACTACCTAATTCTATATTTCAACTCCCAAAAAAGAACAGAAATGAAAACAATTAAATTTATACTGACACTTCTTTTTGTTTTAATAGTTTTAGTTGGCTATGGTCAAACTTCTGATCGCACTCCCATTGTAGAGCCAAAAACAGATGTTTTAAATTTGAAGAATAAAACGGAAATCAAGTTTTTTGACACCTCTTATGACGCACAAAATATTCGAGTCAGAACAGTGAATGATACGCTGAATATTTTTGTGGAAGGTCAAAAAAAGATGTCAATAGCTGCGCTCAATATTGTGGAATTGGAGGCCTATGGTGGATTTGAAAAAGATGTAGATAGTTTTTTTGAAATGGTAGAAAAGCTGAACCTTGATTTTAAAAATAGATCATACAAAATAAGGTTTAGCCCTGCAAAAAAAGAAATTTTTGTTTCAGAAAGAGATGAATATCGATTCAAGGCATTTGATGGTACAGTCTTACCGATCTTTCGACATGAGATTATTTTCACCTATCAGGTTCAGATGCTTGATATCAGCTTTTTTCTAGGTGAAATTGATGAATTGCGAGTATTTAAAGAGGCGGGGTTTTCGGATATAATTTCAAATGAAGCACTAAGTAATAATTGGTATAGCGACTATGGTAAAACTCGATTTAACAAAGATTTGAGAATTGACGCTCAAGGTGAGATACAATTAATTACTTATCGAAATATTGAGAGTTCGAGGCGAATTGATTTTGGATATAATCTTGGTATTGGGTTCATAGGTAATTTATTTCCCTTTGATCAAGAGTTTGCTCTCAATTACAGAGTAAAAGGATACAATAAGAGGACACAGGAGAATAATGGGTTTTTTGTATCAGTAAATTGGTATAGTTTTTTATCCAGAGATGAATCAAAAACATTTGATCTTAGTACTAGTATGTTTACCAATGTTGGTTTTCTTTTCGGCTCTGAAAAGCTTCCTGTGAGGTTTTATTATGGGAGATTAATTCACAATAAGGAAGAAGAGGATTATTTTAGATTTAATAAAAATAAATTTGGTATGGATGTTTTAGTTAATGGGCTAATTAGAGTAAAATCAGAAACATTCATCGGATCAGGTGAGAATGATGGGATTATTAACTTGGGAGTCAGTATAAGTTTGTTTCGGAACTGATCCATCGTAAAAATGGAAGTCTTGTTAAGTTAATACCAAATGGGCATTATTTCGCCTCAAAAATCTAGTAGCTTTTTCCCACTCATTTCCCTAAATTCCCACTCAAACGTCAACCCAATCTTATGAAATTACTTTTCAAAGGCAGCTTAGCCATACTAGCGCTATGCCTTTTTACCTTTCCTGCCCTTTCGCAGAAAAATAAGAAAAATACGGAATCTACTTCCAAATCTACCTACGACACTGCACTCTATAATGCGATGGAATTCCGACTTGTCGGCCCTTTCAGGGGAGGTAGAGCTACTGCTATTGCAGGAGTAGTACAAGACCCGATGACCTATTATATGGGTGCTACGGGTGGAGTTTGGAAGACGACTGACGCTGGCGAAAGCTGGAAAAATATCTCCGATGGCTTTTTTAATACCGCTTCGGTTGGGGCAATCACTGTCTCC
>JBBQDY010000437.1:0-2927 GCA_038320155.1 Cytophagales bacterium | reverse complement strand
GTTGACATCCTGCCACCTCCAGGCATTTCCACAGTAATGTCGAATTCATCCAATTTGGACATCGCGTCTGTGGGCACAAAGGTCATCTCATTTGTTTCTACATTGATCTTGGCAAATCCCTTCACTGGGGCTGTATAGTCCACATCATCCAAAGATGCCACGTACGTTTTCCCATCACCGGAAAATATCCCCAAGTAGCTCACCTTATCGGTCTCACCAAACTCATAGCCGCTCAGCGTATTTTTATCGAACTCATACTTTCTTACTAGCTCACCTTTAGGATTGATTTCAGAAATTTTATTGAAATCAAAAAGCATAATATTTCCATTGTCAAGAACCTGCAGCTTAGAAATAAAACCTCCTCCCACGGCATTCGGGCCCTCCATTTCGAGTTGGATTGTTTCTTTTAGCTTCAGATTATCCAGATCAACCACTTCCAAAAGAAGCGTCTGTGGGTTTAGGTTGTAAAGTAATCTGCTGTCATTGGTGACATCGGACATTCCCAGACCAAAATTCAGGAAAAAGAAATGCTCACCTGCATCGACCATTACGGTGTCTGTCGTGTAGGAAAATTCAAAATTCTCCCCAGTAGCAGATTCCGAATCGGAGCTTTCTCCACAGGAAAAGAGCACAAAAGCTCCCGCTATAGTCAGTAAAAATTTAGATTTAGTTTTCATTTAGTTTTGGTTTAATTCGTACAAAAGCCAGTTCGTCGTCAATATTCAAAAAGGTATAAATCATCCCTTTTCGGGCGAAATATTTATAAGGAAGGACAAAATCTGAAGGCAACAATTCCTCATGAAGCTGATTGAAATCAGGATCGAAGGCGGTCAGGACGGTTTTGAATAGGATGGTGTCGCCTTTCATGCGATCCATTTCCTTGGCAAAGCGCCAATAGACTTCGTTTTGATCATCAAAGAAGAAGTTGCCGTAGTTTACTTCTTTGCTTTTCTCTTTGGTGATTTCTTGAAAGTCCTCCTCAGACTCAGATCTACTGGGGTAATTAGATTTTGCTTCCGAACTGGTGTGTTTGCTGGTAAAAGATTTGGAGGTAAGCGAGTCGGTTTTGAGGTGGTAGAAGTAAATAATGTTTTCAGCGGAATTGGAGTACAAAAGTGTATCCTCTTTTTGCGCTAGATGAACGACCGCTCCCGAGGCGCCCATAGGTTGCACACCTTCATAGTATAGAGTAGTTTGATATTTACCTATTTCCTTAAAAAGGTCAATTGGCTTGTAGCTTACACGCTTATTCTCCAGATCAAAAATCGCCAAACCATCCGCAGGCTCATCCATCTTTTGACCACCATAAAGGGCCATTAGGATTTTTCCATCCGGAGATAAGTTCTCTTCGAGCTTAATTCGTTTCTCATCAGGTAGTTTTTCACCTTCAAATTCTTGCTTGGCATAGGACATCGTGGAGAGCTTGTTTCCCTCTTGATCAAAATGGTAAACTTCATAATTATCTGAAAGGTAAAATGTGTTATCAGGAAGTATGTACACCTTGGTTATGTATGGTGATCGAATTCCGTTTGGCCCGTCTAAAGTCATCGGAATGACCCTTTCAAGTTTCAAGTTTTCCAGATCAATAATTTCTACTCCAGTTGGTGTAGCTCCAGTTTTGAAATTGTAGAAATACTTTTCGTCGGTAGATAGATCGGAACTGGTCAAACTCCAATTCAGGTAGATAAAGTCTTCGCCTGAGTCGACCCGGACGGTGTCTAGGGTATAAGAAAAACCGATCGCTGCAGCTGTTTTTGATTCCGAATCGGAGCTTTCTCCACAGGAGAAAAATAGAGGAAGTGCGAGTAATGGAAGTAATTTTTTCATAGGCCTTTGAAATTAGGTTTTAGTCGTACAAAAGCCAGTTCGTCATTGATATTGAGAAAACTATAGAGCATGCCGTCTTTGAAAAAGGATCTGTTGGAAGGAGTAAAGTCTTCCAGTTTTTGCTCTTTGAGCATATTCAATTCAGGATCAAAAAAAGTGGCTACATGTTTAAATACTGTAGAATCTCCGATCATCCTATCTTTTTCCCTACTCACTCTCCATATTAGTTTGTGTTTTTGCATTTCATAAAATTCACCAAAATCAACTTGCATTTTTTTCTTTTCTTGGGCCTCGTCAAGGTCCTTTCCGTTATCCACGACAGTGGGAAAATCCCCAGTTTTTTTGTTTTCCGTGAGATCCGTAGTGTGGGTTTTGTGAATCAAGCTATCCATGCTCCAACTATACCGAAAGGATTCATTGAATGCTGTAGATGATATAATTAAGTCTTCATCCATGAAACTCAAGAATATCCCTTCAGAAAACATCATGCCTGGACTATCGCCTGATTGCATGAGAATTTCAAATGGCTTAAGCTTTTGAAATAAGTCCATAGGAATGTATTTAATCGAGTCAGTCTCTAAATCTACCAGTACAATTCCCCTTGCTGGCTTTTTATAATCAACATTGGAAAGTGTGCTCGCGAATAGTTTTCCGTCATCTGAAATCACACCGCTCCATCCAATCTTCTCATCTTCTTGCAGCCCGTAGTCTTTGAGTTGGATTTGATCAAATTCAATGGAATTAACAAGTTTGCCCTGCTCGGAAACAATGTTGATTTTAAATTGACCAAACAAACAGATATTGCCATTTTCCAACACCTGAATTTTTCCGTAATAGTTGGCTTCAACTCCATCGGGACCTTCTTTTGCTAACTGGATTGTCTTTTTCAACTTGAGATCGTCCAAGTCTACAATCTCAATTAGGTATGTTTGTGGATTAAGGTTGTATAGATATTTCCTTCTTGGGAGACATCAGCTAATTGCAAATCCCAATTGAGGAAAAAGAAATGCTCACCCGCATCGACCACTACCGTGTCTGTCGTGTAGGAGAATTCAAAATTCCTCTCGGTAGCAGATTCCGAATCCGAGCTTTCTCCGCAG
>JBBQDY010000436.1:0-2933 GCA_038320155.1 Cytophagales bacterium | reverse complement strand
CTCTTTGGGCTGATCCAATAGAAGAAGATAAAAAAAAGCCGACTCTCGCCGGCTTTAAATCTCTTTCTAGAAATCCGAATAATCGGTAGGATAAAGTAGCCGAGTGTCGTTTCGGGAAACTGTATTCTTGTATTCCGCCATCTCTTTCATTTCAGACCATTTGTAATCTGCACCAAAAGCTTTCCAGTTGGCATCTCTTTTTTCCATGTTTTCATGAGTAGTCAGATACATGAGATTTGGCATATTCGCACCAGCGATAGTTTCGGCATAGAAAATAGGATTGAATCCCAATCTCGTAAAAATGCCCATTTCACCTGAGTTGAACATCTTCACTTTCTGCTTGTAAAGCCTTTCCGTAGCTGCTTCATAGCTTCTCAATTCATAGATCCGGTCTTTCTTTGGTGCATTGAGTTGAGATGCTGTGAATTTCGGTTGACCCGTCATCGCCTGTAAAATTGCAGTTTCTATTCTCTTATACGGAGGGTGATCAAAAGCTGCGTTGATATAGGCTGCTCCTGAAGTTTGGTACGCAGGATCCTTGGCAAGCTTTGCCTCCATGTTCATAAACTCCTTCATGGATTTGAATGGAGTCAATACATAGACTTTTTTACCGGCATCAGCTTGTGATGCAATTGGTTTAAACACTCCGACGGATTTAATCCCTTGCCGGTGTGCTGCCGGGAGATAGGCTTTTTCCAAATAGCTATCCAACATCGCGGCTTGGTCGGCATTTTCAATGTGATAGGTTTTTAATTCGTAGATGTCTCTTTTTTGAGCAAATAGACTAGAGCTCAAAAACATAAAGAACACTACACAAAGGATTGATAGGTTAGTAATGCGTTTCATTTATTTTTTTGGTTAAGAATAATCAGATGAAAAATAACCTATTATTTCGAGCTGAGCGTCCTGCGCTAAGCTTCCTAAGGAGAATTTAAGATAACCGCTTACGGAAATAGTAAGCTCGAGACTGCTCGAAAAAACCCTTTTCATTCACTATTTTCAGATATAAAATATTAGGATAGCGATTTCGGATTTCTGCCGAACCCTATCGATGCATGACCAATAGAATTGAACTTATAATTTAAAGAAGTTATGTTTAGATTATTAAAATTCTGATGGGGGTTACCAGTCAAAATTTTGGAAGATTAAAAAAGAGTTGCTGTTTTACATTCGCCACCGATAGCGTTTGAAGATCCAACTAGAAAATGAACAATGAAGCGAACTATTTTAATTAAGAATACAACGATTATAAATGAGGGGAAATCATTTCTCGGAGACGTATTATTGTCCGAAGGACTTATCCACCAGATTGGTAATATTGACATTGAACCCAACTATCAGGTAATCGACGGAACAGGCAAATACCTCTTTCCAGGGATTATTGATGGACAAGTTCACTTCAGAGACCCGGGACTGACACACAAAGGCGATTTATATACCGAAAGCAAAGCGGCTGTAGCAGGTGGCGTGACTTCTTTTATTGATATGCCCAATACGGTGCCGAATATTTTGACCGTAGAAAGCCTAAGAGAAAAGTATGACATTGCCTCCAAAAAATCTTTGGCAAACTATGGCTTCTTCCTCGGAGTCAATGCCGACAATATCGATGAGGTGATAAAAATTGACACGAGTCAACTTCTTGGGGTTTCTGATGACGGCTTGTACTTTACCAAAAAAGGAAACCTGCTAGCCGACAGTCCGGAAACGATGGAGAAATTGTTTGCCAACTGCAAGTCCATTATTGCCATTCATTCCGAAAAGGAAGAGATCGTAGAGGCAAACGAGCAGGCTTTCAGAGAAAAATACGGAGAAGATATTCCAGCAAAGTTTCACCCAATCATTAGAAGCACCCAAGGCTGCTATGAAGCAACAGTTCGAGCTATTGCTTTGGCTAAAAAGCACAATGCCAGACTGCATATTTTGCATTTGACCACCGAAGCAGAAACCCATTTGTTTCAAAACGACATTCCCCTTGAAGAGAAAAGAATAACCACCGAAGTATCGGTGCATCACCTTTGGTTTTCGGACAAAGACTATGACAGATTGGGGATGCTGATCAAATGGAACCCAGCAATAAAAACAGCAGAAGATAAAGAGGGCTTGCTGAAGGCGCTACTCGATGATCGGATAGATCTCATCACTACCGACCATGCTCCACATACTTTGGAGGAAAAGCAAAAGCCTTATTTTCAATCTATGTCAGGAGCACCGATGGTGCAGCATTCGCTCAACTGTATGCTGGAGTTTTATAAGCAAGGTCGAATTTCATTGGAAAAAATAGTGGAGAAAATGTGCCATAATCCTGCTATTCTTTACAGTATGGACAAAAGGGGATTTATCCGAGAAGGCTATTTTGCCGACTTGATCTTAGTGGACTTGAATAGCCCATGGACAGTGGCTAAAGATAATTTATTTTACAAATGCGGTTGGTCGCCATTAGAAGGCACTACATTTCAAACTGATATCAAACAAACTTTTGTGAATGGAAATTTGGTGTATGACCATGGACATTTCAACGAAGAAATAAAAGGGATGGAATTAAAAGTAAAACCAGAACCAAATTAAGGAGGTTGAAACGGTATGTTCCAAGGCCGAAAATTAATCATCGCTACCAAACATCAAAAGGAAAAAGTGATTGCTCCGCTCTTGGACAGTGCTTTAGGTGTGGTTTGCTTTGTCAATGAAAGTTTTGACACGGATACATTAGGCACTTTTACAGGAGAGATTGAAAGGGAACTTGACCCTATAGCAACCGCCAGGAAAAAATGTCTTTTAGCCATGGAACTGAGTAACTGCGATTTGGGCGTTGCCAGTGAAGGCTCCTTCGGGCCTCATCCTTCCCTGTTTTTCGTAAATGCCGACGATGAGTTTTTGATTTTTATTGACAAGAAAAACAAGTTGGAGATCATCGTCAGGGAACTCAGCACGGAAAC
>JBBQDY010000435.1:0-2938 GCA_038320155.1 Cytophagales bacterium | reverse complement strand
GTTTGTCATACTTTCGCTAGCTAAAATTGATCGATAATAGTCACCCCAGCATCCCGAAATTCATCCATTTCTGTTAAAGCTTTTGCTGCCACTTCCAAACTGATTGTTCTGCCGATCAATAATTCCGGATCCATTTTTCCCGATGTAATCATCTGAATCATTTCAGGATATCTCCAAGCTTGCATGCCATGACTCCCATAGATTTCTAGCTCTTTGGATAGTACCAAATTCATTGGAATTGGACTATTTATTTGATCAGCAAGCAAAAGTCCGACTTGGATGTGTTTGCCCCGCTTTCGTAAGCAAGAAACAGAATTGAAAAGTGTAGCTGGACTTCCCAGGGCATCAACCGACACATGAACTCCACCTTTGGAAATTGCCATTGTCGCTTCAATCACATCCGTTTTCTTAGCATTGATTGTTGCTACTGCGCCGATTTGCTTGGCAAGCTCCAACTTCTTTTCGTCTATGTCTATTGCAATCACTTGGGCACCCAAAGCATTTGCAATCATAATCGCAGATAAACCAACCCCGCCGCAACCATGAATAGCCACCCACTGTCCTCCCGTAACTTTGCCCTGATCTACCACAGCACGGAACGAAGTCGCAAATCTACAGCCTAGGCTAGCGGCAGTTTGAAAATTCATGGATTCTGGAAGAGTTACAAGGTTGATGTCAGCACGATCGATCGCCACGTACTCCGCAAAAGAGCCCCAATTAGTGAATCCCGGCTGAAACTGATCATCGCAAACCTGATGATTGCCGGATGCACACTCCGGACATTTGCCGCAGCCCGAAACAAACGGAACTGTCACTCGATCGCCCACTTTCCAATTCTTGACTTCAGATCCGACCGCCTGAATTATCCCGGCAAATTCATGCCCTGGAACATGTGGAAGCTGGATATCGGCATCGTGCCCCATCCAACCATGCCAATCAGATCTGCAAAGTCCAGTAGCTATCACTTCAATGACTACCCCGGATTTGGAAGGACTAGGGTCAGGGACTTGGGTAACGGTGGGAAAGGATTGGAAGGATTCGTAAAGGATGGCTTTCATTTATTTTTTGGTGTAGTCGTTTCCTAAAAGACTGTTTAAAACAGATTCTTGCCAAGTTCTGAGCTTTAATGCCAATTCCTTCGCAAGGTCAGGATAGGTATTTTTCAAATCGGTGGTCTCGGCTGGATCAGTGCTCAAATTAAATAACTCTGTATGAGTTTCACCATTTTTATTTTCGATTTGCACGAGTTTATATTGATGGTCAATAATTGCTCTTGGACCCTGAAAATCGGATGAAAAGATATTCGTTTGCACATAATTTCTAAAATCCCGAGTGGCTTTTCCATTCATCAATTTTACCATGGGTGAGGTTCCTTCTTGAAGCTTTGGATCCAAATAAGGATGAAGATCTTTCGAAAGCGTATCTCGTGGACTGCCATTCCAAAACATCATAGGCTGCTCTCTAGTCGTCTTTCCTCCAGAAAAATAGGGTAAAAGATTAATTCCGTCTATCGGGCGATCAGGAAGCGAAGCTCCAATAATGGCAGCCAAAGTTGGGAAAATGTCTGCGCTATTCATGCTGGCATCTGTCTTTAAAGGTTTGGGAATTATTTCCGGCCATTCCAAAACGCTTGGCACGCGAATTCCTCCTTCATAAATACTGCCTTTGTCCTCACGAAATGGGACTGTCGCATTTGCCTCAGCAGGCGTGCCATTATCTCCAAAGTACCAAAGCAGCGTATTTGTGCGGAGCTTATTTTCCGATAAGTAATTTCGAAGATCGCCTATACTTCGATCCATGGCAGTGATTTCTGCAAAGCGCTCTTGCAATACATCCCGCTGAAGCCGAGTGACTGGAAGTCCGGTTTCATTGGAAGTCAAGCGAACTTGCTTTGTTCCAAAAGTATCTGGTAAATCAGCATATAAAGCCAAATCTTCGGGAAGACCGCTGTATGGTTCGTGTGGAGAACCATACCAAATGACTACGAAAAATGGCTTTCCCGCTACCTTGGATCGCTCAATAAATTCAATCGCTTCTGCTACCAAAATCTCCGAACTTTCTCCTTCAAAGATTTCAGGATCTGCACCATTTCGTGAAAGGGCTGGGTTCATTTCGAAGAAATTGTCGTGAGAAAGCCATTCATCAAATCCCATCTCGCCGGGATTGGTTGGAGATTCTGCTTTCACCGGTCCGAGATGCCACTTTCCAAAATGCGCCGTCGCATAGCCTTTTGCCTGCATTAATTCCGCAATACTAATTTCTTCTGGCCGGATCGAAAAGCCCGGAGTAAAAGTGCCGTAGCGGTTTGGATGTCTGCCTGTCAAAATACTTCCTCTGGTGGGCGAACAAACCGGTGATGCGGAATAAAAGCGGTTCATGCGAACTCCGGTTTTTGCTAATTCATCCAAAACTGGAGTCTTTAGATAAGGATGTCCGTTGTAGCTAGTTTCGTCCCAGCCATGATCATCGCCAAGGAGGAGCACGACGTTAGGGAGTTGATTTCTTTTCTTTTGAGCAAGTGCATCAGAAACACTTACAAAAAAGGAAAGTACAAGCAGTAAAAAAACTGTATTTTTTGTTTTCACGGTGACAGCAATAATTGTGTTAATCCAAAAAGTCAATTTAATCTAATTTTTTTAGGATTTTGCTTCTGGAAATAGAGTCGAAAGTCGGAATTCTACATACACATCTGTAGCTTAAAACGCGAAGAAGAAATGCTTAACGCTTGTTTAAATATTCAAATGGATAGAGCTATCTTCAAAAGTATAGGTCAGGAACTCGAATTCTTAGGGAAATCTAGATTTTCGAACCAAAAGAAAAGAGCTCCAGGAAGTACCTGGATAAATTTGAATCGAAGAAAAATAATTATGAAGGAAGATATTACACTTGCTGAGGCACAGAGCCAAGTCGATCATTGGATCAAGACCGTCGGGGTTCG
>JBBQDY010000434.1:0-2940 GCA_038320155.1 Cytophagales bacterium | reverse complement strand
TTGTGGGCTAAAAACCTTTCCTCAGGACTCAGGCTCAAATTATAGGATAACTGATCAAGCTCCATTTCTTCAAATGAAGCCGAAAATTGGAGTTTACGTGTGCCTTTTGAAGTAGATAAGCTTTCCTTTTTCATGAATTTGGTAAAACAAAGTTTTTCAATTACCTAAGTTACCAATTTTTATCCTTTTCAATCAAACTCAAACATCGCGCGGCCATAGCGATCATACCGTTTGTATTGATGATCCTGATAAAAATGGTAATTTTTCAAATTCTGCTTAGATTGAATTTGAAATTTTCCTCCAGTTCAACACCATTAAGATGGTACGGAAGCTAGATTGGGACTATGGCAATTACTTTTTTGCAGTTTGGGGAGACCCAGCGAAAGATGCTATTTGGGGATTAAAATTTGAAAGGAATCACCTCTCAATTAATTTTTCTGTGGCGAGGCTCTTCATCATACCAAATTAGCTGAGCTATATCCATGGGATTGTCCCGGTAGGGACAATATCTGGGTAGAAAATATGAATGATATTTTATCAAACCGTGCCGTTAGGTACGGAATATGAATCATTTCTAGATGCTGTACCTACGGCACAGATGGGTTGGTTTTGCGATTGTTTTTCTACCTATATATAGCTTCTACGAGGCTTTTCTACCCTATCAGATTATTGAATACATGGATGAATTGTCCCATAGGGACAAAATATGGGTAGAAATATGGGTTGTATTATTTTCCAACCGTGCCGTAGGTACGGAATTTAAAATATTACCAGATGTAGTCCATGAAGCACAACATTTTAATTATTCAGAAAGCCTATAAACATCCTAAATTAATGTTTTTGGGTATCAGATGGGAATTGAGATTTTATATCTAATTTCCTTAATGGCAAACACATACACACAAATTCACATACAACTAGTATTCGCAGTTCAGAATAGAGCTAGCCTTATTACCGATCTTTGGAAGGAAGAACTGTACAAGTACATGACGGGAATCATCCAAAACAAAGAGCATAAGATGCTTCAGATCAATAGTATGCCCGATCATATACATATTCTCATTGGATTGCGACCAACTCAGGGATTGTCCGATTTAGTCAAGGTGGTTAAACAAGAATCAACCAATTGGATAAATGACAAAAAATTTACACCTAAAAAATTCAATTGGCAGAAGGGGTTTGGAGGTTTTTCTTACACAAAATCAGACGTGCCTAGAGTCATTAATTACATTCAGAATCAAGAAACTCATCATCGAAAAATTAAATTTTTAGATGAATATGTAGAGATGTTGAGGGCGCATGAAATTGAATACGATGAAAAATATTTGTTTAAACCTATTTTGTAAATACTGTACCTGACGGCACAGGGGGTTTGTTTGCTGTTTTTTGCTACCCACATAAAGCCTCTGACGAGGCTCATCAAGCTCGTCATCATCATTCCGAATCTTCACGAATGGATTGTCCCATAGGGACAAAATATGGGTAGAATTGGAGATTGAATCGGTAAAAAACCGTGTCTTTAGGTACGGGATATGAATTGTTTTCAGATGCCGTATCTACCAATATAAAGCCTCCGACGAAGCTTTTTAAACCCATCGGATTATTCCGAATAATCTCGAATGGTTCGTCTCATAAGGATCTTCTCTGATTACCGAAATAGATCAAATTCATCACGATTGCCCGGGATTCCCCAATATTCTGTAGCTTTTGGCTATCCTCTGGTTTAAAGCGGGTAAGCACATAAATAATTTAATAGAAACCTATGAAGTCAAGAATTACAATTTTCTTTTCACTATCAATCTTCCTTATCGCTTTTTTAGGGATTGATTCTTCGCTGAGTGCCCAGACCTATGGCAAAAATGGAATGGTAGTTTCCGACCATTACTTGAGCTCGGAAGTAGGAATCGCCATTTTGAAAAAAGGAGGAAATGCCATCGATGCTACAGTGGCTACAGCTTTATCGTTAGCGGTGACGCATCCTGAGGCTGGCAACATTGGTGGCGGAGGATTTATCGTATTTATGAAATCTGATGGAGAGGCGACTACATTTGATTTTCGGGAAAAAGCACCTTTAGCAGCCAGTCCCACCATGTTTTTGGATGAAAATGGAGCCATCAGAGATAACTCAAATCATGTGGGTTTGCTTTCCGTGGGCGTACCGGGGACAGTGGCGGGACTCTATCAAGCCCATCAAAAATACGGGAAATTACCTTGGGCGGAACTGGTCCAACCTGCAATCGATCAAGCGAAAAATGGCTTTCCTATGTCGTGGGGTCTCTATAATGTGGCAGTTCAGCGATCCAAAATGGATAAATCATACGACATCATGCAGAATTTCTTTCGCGGGGCAAATGGAGAAGTAGTCGCTCCCGGAGAGCTCTGGAAGCAACCCGCCCTTGCCAAGACTTTGGAAGCGATACGAGATCAGGGCAGAGATGGCTTTTACAAAGGAGCAGTAGCCGCCGAGATCGAATCTTACATGAAGGCGAATGGGGGAATCATTACCCAAGAAGATTTAGCAAGCTATGAAGCAGTAGAACGAGCACCGCTCAAAACCACTTTTAAAGATTATGAGATTTTCTCCATGCCTCCTCCAAGTTCGGGTGGCATTGCTTTAATCGAGATGATGAATCTGATGGAGGTGGCAGATATTTCTAAGATTGAATTTAACTCCACTGCCTACGTCCATTTAGTAGCTGAAACAATGCGAAGAGCTTTTGCAGACCGTGCTGAATTTTTGGGAGATCCAGATTTTAATGCTGATATGCCTATTGATCGATTGACCTCAAAGGAATTTGCGAAGCAAAGATTTGAAAATCTTGACATGACCAAAGCATCCAAAAGTGATTCTTCCAAATACGGTCAACTTTATGGAGGTGATCATACCACCCATTTTTCAGTGATAGATAAAGACGGAAATGCTATCTCACTGACCTATAC
>JBBQDY010000433.1:0-2944 GCA_038320155.1 Cytophagales bacterium | reverse complement strand
GAAGAACCCAAACTTTATGGAAATGAATATCGCGCTATTGCCAGGTGATGGCATCGGCCCAGAAGTCATCGATCAAGCAGTAAAAGTTGTTAAAGCAATAGGCCAGAAATTCGGTCATAAAATTACTTTCAAAGAAGCAATAGTAGGTGCAGCAGCGATTGATGCAACAGGCGACCCATATCCGGATAGTACACACGAAATCGCTGCATCTTCAGATGCAATTCTTTTTGGAGCGATCGGCGATCCCAAATATGATAATGACCCAAAGGCAAAAGTAAGACCGGAGCAAGGTTTGCTTATGATGCGCCAGAAGCTCGGATTATTTGCAAATGTGCGCCCAACGTTCACTTTTCCTTCTCTGATTCATAAGTCTCCACTGAAATTAGATCGCGTGGAGGGAGTGGATTTTGTGTTTTTTCGTGAGCTTACTGGAGGGATATATTTTGGTGAGCCAAGAGGCAGAAATGAGCAAGGCACCAAGGCTTTCGACACCAATGTGTATAGCAAGTTTGAGATTGTACGATTGGCTAGAATGGGTTTTGAAGCTGCGCAAAAGCGTAGAAAATTACTGACCTGCGTGGACAAGGCAAATGTATTGGCGACTTCCAGACTTTGGAGAGAAACTGTCCAGGAATTGGCACCAGAATATCCGGATGTCAAGGTGGAATATGAATTTGTTGATGCGGTTGCGATGCGATTGATTCTCTGGCCAAAGGCCTATGATGTGCTAATCACGGAGAATTTATTTGGAGATATCTTGACAGATGAAGCTTCGGTAATCTCAGGCTCGATGGGCCTGATGCCATCTGCTTCCTTGGGTTCTGCGGTCAAATTATTTGAGCCTATCCATGGTTCCTATCCTCAAGCTGCAGGAAAAGATATCGCTAATCCATTGGCAACTGTTCTTTCTGCAGCGATGATGTTTGACTACGCGTTTGACTTAAAGGAAGAGTCTCAATTAATTTCTGATGTAGTAAACCGCTCTTTGGAAGAAGGGATTATAACCGAAGACATTGCCGACGGCGGTAAAGCCTATAAGACTTCCGAGGTTGGAGATTGGCTGGCAGCTAGGATCTTGGCTTGAGGATAACCTTCTGGAACTAAAAAAAACCACCTTGAGAGAGGTGGTTTTTTTCTAAAAGCGAGAGTTTCGCATTTTGACAACGTCATAGACTTTTATTCCATTTGCGATGGCGTAATCAGATAATTTCGAGTCACTTGTTATTATAAATTCACAATCCTCACCAATTTCTAAGATCAAACTGTCTGTTATCCCCAGTTCTAAAAATGAGTCATTCAAGAGTGCTCTTGAGGTACTGAGATACTTTTCAGAAGTTTCTGAAACCAACTTCTTCACGACCAGATAATAATTGTATTTATGACTATTCTTGAAATTATTGAGAAGGTTATCGGTTTCAGTCCAGACGTTGGGCAGGGTCATTAGCCTGTCAAAAGTTCCAATAGCATTTACTAATTCATAAAAATCTTTTTCTTCGTAAATGCTAGTTCTTTTGTGATTTTTAATTTGTCTTGGGTCCATTAGCCCTAAAACAAGGATGATTAAAGCATTCGTATCTATCAGAATCATCCTGCTTCATTGAACATGTAAAGTCCAGTAACTTCCATTGCCTCGTTGATTTTGAGCTTTTTATAAATTCGTTCAAATGGTAAGGATTGGATCAATAAGGGAGATTTGTTATTATTTGGGATTAGGTAAGAAATTACTACGAGCCATACCTGCTCTTGCTTATTAAACTCTATTTGCTCAAGGCGGTAATCAGAATTTTCTATATCGATCAGGTGGGATAATTCTTCTTTTGCAACTTTGTATACTTCTTTTATTGAGGACTCCATGTTTTTAAATTCTTAATTACGTGTTCGTATCTCTAAATTAAGGATAATCTCCCTTTTTTGATTCCATATTCACCAATTCGTTGACTGAATTATATTTAAAATCAAAGCTATTGCAATATTTGAGAATCTTTGTAGCCGACTCTAACATGTCCTGAGGAAGCACTAGATTATCCCGCTTAGACATAAATTATATCTTCTTTGATATGCTCAAAATAGTGCGGCTTGATTCCTTTTTTGGAGACTAGGTCAACTTTAAACCCTAATAGTTCTTCAAGTTCGTCAGCCAACAAGATGAAATTCGAGCCGATCTTTCCATCAAATTCTACCAATAAATCCAAATCGCTTTCTTCCTGCTGTTCGTTTCTAGCATAGGAGCCAAAAATAGCCAATGACTTTATTGGGTATTTCCTGAATAGCATTGCCTTCTTTGAAATAAGGAGTTTTTCTATGTCTGTAAGTGATTTCATTGCTCTTTGTATTTGCCAATTGGTATTAGCTAATTTATCAAACTGAAAGATAATCTCCTTCATTCGTGCAAATTTAAGATATTTAGCAAAACCCTAAATAATTGGGCAATTCGTAATCCAAATCTAATATTCAGATTTTTTGTATTGCTTACCTTGAGTTATTTAATTCAATTAAGATGAAACTCTTCTATTCGATTTTTGCACTTGGTTTATTTTCCTTGATATCCTGTGCTCCCCAAAAACAAGTAACTCCAGCAAAGCAATGGTACAAAGGCAACTTGCACACACATTCCTATTGGTCGGATGGTGATGATTACCCCGAGATGATCATGGATTGGTATAAGTCCCATGAGTATGACTTTGTGGTTTTATCGGATCATAATACGTTGGCTGAGGGGGAAAGGTGGAAATTGGTTCCAAAATCTCCTTCTCATGAAATGGGATTTCAAAAGTATGTTGAGAAGTATGGGGATCAGGTGACCTATCGAGAAGACTCTGCGGGAAGGATAGAAGTGAAGCTGAAAACCCTAAAAGAGTATGCTCCTATGTTTATAGAGAAGGGAGAGTTCCTGATAATTCAATCTCAGGAATTGACAGAGAATTTTGAAAAGAAACCACTTCAT
>JBBQDY010000432.1:0-2948 GCA_038320155.1 Cytophagales bacterium | reverse complement strand
GCAAAGCCAGGAGCATTCCAATCGGTGCGAACTTTTTCCAAAGCGGCATCGAGATCTTTGAATCGGGGATCAGGTTTTTGGGAAAAAGCAGAAAAAACTAGCGTAAAGCTGAGGAGAAATAAAAGTGATTTTTTCATGGATTGTATGGTTTTGAATCTAAACAAATAAAAGAATGCAATGGCCAATTTGCAATTTTAGCTTTGGATTATGAAGTGATTTATTCAAGTTGATTCACAGGTTTATTGGTTGCCCATTTGGCGCAAGTCTTCAGACTTGTGCCTTAGGTAGACTACAACTCTTCAATTCAAGCTTCAAGATTACATCCGCAATAGCTCTCGGATCTCGGAGCAAAAATCCTTAGATAGTCAAAAAATAGCGTTAAAACCTTCAAAAAATACCCAGTACTGGGTATTTTTTGAAGGTTTTTTTCTTTCTAGCTTTCGATAAAATAAACCAAATCAAACTATGAAAAAGAAAACGTTTTTACTAGAAGCAGCCTTAGCTGCAATCACAATCTGGGGGGGGGCTTAGTTGTTCGACTAATGGTTATTCTCTAGCAGGTCAGTTTTGGCAGTTTAATTTAAAGCAAATAGATAAAGGATACTGATATGAAAAATACATTTCGAGTTTTAGCTATCCTATCTCTGATTTTCAACTTTCAATTTTTCGCTAATTCTCAAAGTAAATTAGCGGTTGAAATAAAGACGGGGATAAATAATACTGATTTTACTTTTCAGGGTAATTTTCCAGAACTTGAAGTCAGTTCAGTGGATAATAGATTCTATGGGCTTTCACTTATAAAATCTCTAAATAAAGGCTTTTCGTACGGGTTTGATTTCAATCTTTATCGATTTGATATAAATATAAGTTACATACCTTTGGATCCAGATAGAAATACAGGTGGAAGTGCAACTAATTTCTGGAGCCTTGGCCCGAAAGTTCAATACGATCTTTATTTCTTCCCGAAGTTTGGTTCTAGCTTTGCGACTAGTTTTCTTTTTAATTATGCTCCAAATGAAGCTTATCAATTCCAAGGAGGTGAATTGCAAGCAATAAGATCTCAAAATGGTGAGCCTCGAATACCTGTCAAGACTTTCGGGGTTACCTACGTTGAAACAATCTCATTCATTCTTCGGCCGGAATTAAGTTTATTTTATGATTTATCTACTAAATCGAGAATTATGATTTCGGCACAATGGGGCTTAGACCTCCGTGAACCCTCCATTGTAATCGATCTCGATCGAATAGAATTTGAAGGAGAGACTTATCAAAATAAGTATTTCTTCAGCGGAAATTATTTTTCTGCCCTCTTAGGCTATCGCTACTCTTTCTAACCAAGTATTTTAATCACAAACAAGGCTGCCAATCGGCAGCCTTGATGTTTTAAACCTTTTTTTCATTTGTCAGTGTCCTGCGGATCGTGTCCAGATTGACCCGGATTTCCTCAATGCTTTCCCATTCACGGCCTTCCTTACCATGTTCGATTCCCACATAGCCGTCGAACCCACCAGCAAGGACGATTTTCATCATTCGGTTATAATCCAATTGTTTTTCCTCGCCTTGATCATTCCAAACCATAGGCTTAAGACTCACACCTTTTGCGGAAGGCATTAACTCATCCACGCCGCGATAGGAATCATAGCTGAAAATCTTACCACCTTCTCTATTCATTACGAAGTTGCCGAAATCCGGTAAGGTTCCCGCACGTTTGTGGGCAGTCTGTTGGATCATTTCGGCAAGCCATTTTCCATTGCTGGAGAAGCCACCGTGATTCTCGATGATCACATCAATATTGAAGTCATCGGCAAACTCACAGAGCTGTCTCAAGCCAGAACTACAGACGTTGATGGCTTCTTGTTCGGCTTTTTTGCTGGTGGAATAGGGAACTGCCGTATAGGAATTTACCCGTATTGCATGACAACCAAGGAATTTGGCTGCTTCCACCCATTTTTTGTGATTTTCCACAGTTTCTTTTCTGCCCGCCGAAGTGGATGCGCCGAGCATTCCCTCTCCGTCGCACATGATCAAAACCGAAGTCACCCCTTCACCGTCTGCCCGAGTTTTCATTTCTTTCAGGTAAGTCATGTCTTTGGCTTTATCCTTGAAAAATTGATTCACATACTCGACGGCATCGATGTTGGCTCTCTTGGCGAGTTTGGCAAAGTCCAAATGATCCATTCTTCCTGCAAAAAGTGGTCGATTCAGCGACCATTCTGCCAAAGAAATTTTGAATAGTTCGCCAGCTGGGTGCTTTGCCATGGCGAAATTTGGCAAGCCCAGACCAATGGCTGCTGCAGCCAGTCCGGTTGATTTTAAAAATTCTCTCCTGTTTTGCATGGTATTGGCGTTTGATTAGGTTAAAAATTTAAGTTAAAAGGTATCATCTGTAAGCTCTGATCTCCAGTCACCGCGAAGGCCTTGCGTTCCACAACCGATATTGGCTACTGTGATTTGATCTAAGGGGGGGATTTTCCCTACACCTGCGATGACATTGGAAGGGACAATAGTAAAAGATGCTGCAAAGGCAGCGGCCGAAGCTATAAATTCTCTTCTATTGATGGGTTCAAAAGTAGACATGTAGCGTTTGTGGGAATAAACACTATAATTTAGTGTGCAAAGACTTGAATGCCAAATAAATCGCTTGGAAATATCAGTTTGTCACAAACATTATTCTTTGATAATTCTCCAAAATTCCTTCTTCATTGCTTCAGCATCAATTTCTACATAGATCTTGACCAGTCGGTGCAAATTTTCAGGTGGGGTTTGGACTTCAGCTATTTTGGACCATTCCGGATGTAGATAGGCCTCGACCAAAGCCAAATCCCACATAACTCGAGTATTATCCTGAGGGTTCTGAATTCGCCAGCGGTCGGCTAAAATCTTTTCAATTTCGACCGATTCATCCAAAGCCGCATAAGTCTCATCCCGATCAAATTTCAAAGCAAAAG
>JBBQDY010000431.1:0-2951 GCA_038320155.1 Cytophagales bacterium | reverse complement strand
GCATGGCTTCAATGACTGGAACGTGATGCCCGAGCACAGTTATCGGATTTATGATGCGGCTCGCGCCAAAGGGATTCCTGCCAAAATCTATTACCATCAAAACGGTCATGGCGGGCCGCCTCCATTCTCGATGATGAATCGCTGGTTTACCCGCTATCTGCATGGCGTGGAAAACGGCGTGGAGCAGGAGCCAAAAGCTTGGATAGTCCGGGAGCAGGACGAGCGCAGCAATCCAACTCCTTATGAAGATTTCCCGAATCCACAAGCTTCCGATGTGAGATATTACCTGACCGGTGGAGCTCCCGCAACAGGTAAGATGGGACTTGAGAAAACAAATTCCGGCCAACAGGAAACGGTGGTCGATAACTATTCCTTTCCAGGATCAGCCTTGGCGCAGGCAGATTATACGGAGCATCGATTGATCTACCTCAGTCCGGTGATTACCGAACCGATTCATATCTCAGGAATTCCGAAGATTACCGTCAAGCTCGCATCCAATAAACCTGCAGCCAACCTTTCGGTATGGTTGGTTTCCCTGCCTTGGACAGAAGGAGGAAGAAATGAAAAAATCACCGACAACATCATTACCCGAGGGTGGGCAGATCCACAAAACCACGCCTCCATCCGCAAAGGAGAACCGGTAGTACCTGGTAAGTTCTACGAGGTAACCTTCGACTTGCAGCCGGACGATCAGATCATCCCAGCAGGTCAACAGATTGGCTTGATGATCTTCTCCTCAGACGCGGAATATACGCTCTTACCCAAGCCAGGCACAGAACTGACGATCGATCTGGATGGAACTGTGCTGACCCTTCCGATCGTGGGAGGAAAAGGTAAGGTGGAGAAGGCTGTTAGATAATTCTTGGTGCAGGTTCTGTCAAATATACCCTGTACTGGGTATTGCGGGGGAAAGGGGAATTTGGGTTCGTGTGGTTTGGGAATATCCTAAAGTATTTTCGTTAAGCACACTTATTTGGATGCCCTACGAAGGCAGGTGCAGAAGCTCCGACATTGTATGCCAAGCGAAAAAGAAACCCCATGCTCATTTGGCACTTTACAAAGCCTAACTAACCCAAAAACAAATCTTTGCAAAAGCGCCAAATCTCCTCAATCGCGATAATCCCAATATTTGCCAGTATTTTAATTTACTGGCATTTTTTTGATTTCTAATATTCGCCAGAATTTCGTAGTTTTGGTATAAATTAGATTTGATATGCCAAAGATCATAGAGAATAGGTTGATTGAAGAATTTAAAGACAGAGAGCATTTTACTCGGGAAGATCTCTTTAAATTCTATCGCTATTTTGAACCTGATCTTAAAGCGGGAACTTTCGGATGGAGAATCTATGACCTCAAGGACAAAAACATTATTAGACCGCTCAAGAGAGGCCTCTATGTAATTTCATATAAGCCAAAGTACAAACCGGAAATATCACCAGATCTTATTAAGCTCGCAAAGCGAATCACAGATAAATTTGAGGACGCCAAACACTGCATTTGGGAAACCGAATGGCTCAATGAATTTTCACAACACCAAGCTAGCAGAAGAATTATCCTGATTGAAATAGAAAAGGATTTCGTAGAATCCTTGTATTACGAACTGAAGGACTCATCAAGAAACGAGCTTTACCTGAATCCAGATGATAAAGCCATCAATTTTTATATAGCTGAAAGCGACTATCCCGTGATTATAAAGAAATTAATCACACGCTCCCCTATTGCGAGAAGAACAGAGAAAAGAGTAAAGTTTTATACTCCGTTACTAGAGAAGATTCTAGTCGACATCTATGCTGAAGAGAAACTTTTCTATTATCTACAAGGCTCTGAATTGATGCACATATACGAAAATGCCATAAGCAACTATACCATCAATTTCACCAAACTCTTCAGCTACGCAAAACGAAGGGAAAAAGAGCAAGACATCAAGCAGTTCATGGCGAACCACATGTACCACCTCGTTAAAGACATTATTGAATGATAAAGAAACATTGCTTTACAGATGAATGGTTAGAAGCTTTTAAGAGACAAAAAAACCACAAGAGAATTGACAAAATCATTTTAGAAAAGATGATTTACGCGTTGCATTTGCTTGAGCGGTTGAAAAGCAATGGACTTGATTTTGTTTTCAAAGGGGGGACCAGTTTGGTCCTTTTATTGGAAACAGGAAATCGATTCTCCATTGATATCGACATTATCTGTAAAACTGATCGAAAAGAACTCGAACGCATTTTGCAAGAGGTTGTTGACTCTTCCAATTTCACTGCTGTTGAACTGGACGAACATCGCAGCTATATGACCGGAGTACCCAAAGCACATTATAAGTTCAAATTTGATTCTAACAAGCAAGGTTCCGGTACCATTCTATTAGATATTCTCATCGAGGATTCGATCTATCCAGAATTGATTGAAAAGCCTGTAATAACTAAATGGATTCAAACTGATATGGAGACCATGGTCTCCATGCCAAGCATTGATTCAATTACTGGAGATAAACTCACTGCATTTGCTCCGAATACTATTGGCATCCCTTACTTCAAGGGCAAAGACAACCAGCCGTTCTCCATGGAGATTTGTAAACAACTTTTCGATCTGAGCCAACTCTTCGAGAAGATTCATAACATGGAGGTGATGGCAGCCAGTTTTCATGTATTTGCTAAACATGAAATAGCTTACCGGAAAAATGGAAATACGGAAACAGAACTTACTCCGGAAAATGTACTACAAGACACGATTGATACCTGTATCATTTTGGCTAAGCGTGATCGAGGCAATGATAACGAAAAAGCCAAACTCAAAGAATTGCAAAAAGGGATTATCGCTTTTGGTACCGGTTTTTTAATGGCCGGGAATTTCAGGATTGATGATGCGGTACCTGCATCTGCCCGAATTGCTTATCTGGCCGCAAAAATCATGGTGAATGATCTTTCACCGATCACCTATTATAAAGACCA
>JBBQDY010000430.1:0-2951 GCA_038320155.1 Cytophagales bacterium | reverse complement strand
ATAGCCCCCAGTTCGCTTCGAAAATTGAGACGAGGATCGCAACGAATTGAAATCAACTAGAAACCCGACCTGAAACTGGGATTGGTTAAGCGCTAATTGCCGATCATAACCCATTGTAAATCGACCTGTTTTGAATAGGGTTTGTGATAAAAGCAAGCTGACGGATTCAGATTGTTTTAATAGAGTGGAGTACCGGTACTGCCCTCGTAAGAACATTCCTCTCACATAGACAGGGATTCCGGGAGTTCTTGGTAGGGTATAAGTTAAAGAAGTCGTGAAAAGCCCAAATTGGTTTTGAGTTGGATTTTCACCGACCAGAATGCCTCTTCTGCCTCCACGATAATTTACTCTAAAGACCACTCGATTGATCTGAGTATTGAAATCGACTTGATAGTTATTTACTCCTTCTCCGGTATCAAACCAAATTCGTTCTCCCGTCAGGCGAAACCCACCGAATTTCCCGAATAGCTTCAAAGGGAAAAACGTATTGAGGTTTGCATCTCTCACTTGCCCTCTGAAGTTGAGAGCTGAATTTGGATTGTATTCGGTGTATTGAGCATTGATACTGGTATTCGTAGCGTAGAATACACTTCCTGTTGCTCGATAATAGCGATCCGGAAGCGCATCAATATTCAACAGATATTGCTGGAAAATCCGAGCAGAAAGCCCGAATACCGGATAGATTTCTTGGTCTCCAAAGATTTCACCTCGATCTGCTCCGGCTCGCACAGTGACTGTACTCGATAATCCGTAAGCAACATCAGCGTGGGTAACTAGTCCAGTGCCCAAACTATCTGATCTGAATTGTGGGAGTCCAGCTTGAAAATTATATCCTACAAAACCTTTTGGCAAAAAGCTAAAAGGGACTTGTATTTGTCGCTCTTGAATAATGACTTCCCCGGAAGGAGTATAAATCCGCGTACTTAATCTCACCGTCCCATAGGTGACAGGAGCATTGAATCGATAATACCCGACTTCGTCAGCTCGGGTGAAATCTACTAATTGGCCACCAATCAATAGTTCCACTTCCGAGTCTGGCGTGGTAGTGCCATCAATCACGAATGAGTCCAACTCTAATCGTGGAATTACGGGATTATTAGTGATAGAGACTCCTAATAAGTTTGCTCCATTTGTGAAACTGGTAGTACTCACTTGGCCTACTGAAATACTGGCTAAACCAACATTCCGCTCAGGTTGCAGGCCTCCGGGAAGAACATACCGCCATCTCAAACCTGCAAAATTGCTTAGAAGATTTCCTTCGTTGTAATTTCCCTGATAGGTTCCTTGAAGATCACCTCCAAGAAGCTCCATCCCTGCATTGAATGACATGCCTAGGTTATTTCCCAGGTTGGTTTTGGTATAATTTAGGTTGTAGTCGAAAACTCCAAGCGCTAACGTTTTGCGATCTCTGGAGTAGAGTAAGGGAACGGATGTTTCACCTTTATTCATCCGGTTCTGAAGTTGTTGTCGGATGGACTCGCGCTTCTGCCGCTCCTCAATAGGCAAAGGATTTGTTGACTTCATACTCACACTAAGCGCGTAAGTATTAATGGTAAAAGTGATTCCAAATACCTCGTTAAAATAATCGGGATGTAAAAAAAGATCTAATTCTCCGATGTAATATTTGTCAGCGTCGAGCTTTCCTAATTTTCCGTTGATCGTAAGTTCATTGGTGATTGGATCGATGACCCAATCGGCATTTTTTGAGGGGAATGCCCCTTGGAGACCTTTTCCTGAGGGAGTTTTTTGGGATGGAATATAGAGAAGACTTAAGACTTCCCCCAAAGGCAGGTAAGCCACATCTCCAAAAAACACACCATTGAGATAGACGTTACCTACTGCTGGATAATTGAAATTTAGCAATACCTCTCCATCCGGTTCCTTTTGCGCAAAAGCCGATTGAGAGGTAATCAGTACAAAGAAGAATAATCCCAGATAAATAGGGAAGATCTTTGCTACTTTCATTGGCTTTTCACCAAGTGGGTTTGATTTTAGAAAATGCCCGTAAGTTAATTTGGGGTTAGTTTAACTTAACAGGGATAGTTTTTGTGATTGGTTGGGATTGAACCAAATCTGAGGAAGGAATGTCGCCTCTTCGTGTTTCGTAAACCAAGGTGAGTGAATAATCTCCAGGAGAAATGTTCTCGGGTAATTTCAATTCTACAGCTCTTTTTCCTGAGAAATAAAGCGCAACTGTCTGACCTTGCTCAGCTAGTGTTTGATTCTGCGAATTTTTGAGCGTTGCCGTCACGCTTCCGATAAAGGGTGAATTTCCGGTTGTCTTGAAAGCAGGAATTACTCTAAGAATACTATCTGATTGTACTACTTTAATATCTTCAAATTCAAGACCTGTGGTCACTGCGCCTACTTTTTGAAATGCTGCGATCACTTGGTCAAATTTGAAATTCACTCGAGTCGATACGCCTTCTTGTGCAGTCTCTTCTACATCCGTGGTCTGAGCATTGGAAGTGATTTTGACACGGGTGAAATAGGTGCCGGCAGCTAGTGAGCGATCTGGCCTCACTTGAAGTCGGACAGTTTGCTGCTGCTGCGGAGCCAGGATAAAGGTTTTTGGAAATGCTCGCACGCGCTCATCAATCCCAAATTGCTGAGCCCGAATGCTATCGGTATACACCATAGTTAGATTTCCAAGTTCATCATCGCCAGGATATCCAAATGCAAAGCTGACATTTATTTCTTGTGGTGTATCTCCCGGATTTGTAATGAATACTGAGCCTATTCCATTCTGGTCAATAAATATGGTGGTAGGCGCTATCGAAACCTGTCCAAATACCAAAACTGGTAAGGTCAGGATGATTACTGTCAAGATAATTTGTAAGAACTTCTTCATGTGGAGTTTGAAAATAGCCGGCAGGAATCCCCGCCGGCATAGATTTAATTAATTGTATTCAACGTTGATATTGAATGTTCCTAGATAAACACCAGTTGCT
>JBBQDY010000429.1:0-2954 GCA_038320155.1 Cytophagales bacterium | reverse complement strand
GAGGCATTTCCCTCGAGTCGCTCAAACTCCTCAAAGCTGAGGTCTAGCTCTTTTCCCAAGGTAGTCCAATCAAGTGTTTTATCCTCAATCAGCTCATTTCGAAATACTTTCAAAGGAATCAAGGCGTCCGCTTCATAAAGTAAAATGTTGCTTCGGTTTCCATGAAGTTTGAAAAGTAGCATCTTTCCAGAGTTCATTTTGAAATAAAAAGCCCGCTCAAAAGGGAGTACTTGGCAGTCCGCAATTCGATCTCCGATCAGTTCCTTGAAATAATTCATGCTGTGCTGCTTGGCACGCTTGAAACCTTCAGGAAAGGATAAGAAGATCTGCGGTGGGTTTAATTGTGCTTTGAGGAACTTGGTTTCATTAGTGCCGACAGCTTCCAGGATCAGCTCATTTTTGGTTTGAGAAAAGCAGGCAGAAATTTCTTTTCCCTTAAATATTGAATTTAAAGCAGGACAGAGAAATCGAAGGAAATGGTAATTCAAATGCATCAGGGCAAAATGATTACTTGATTGTCATAGCCAAGCGCGATTCCTTCTGGAAGCTCAGCATCCACTTTTGAATGAAGACCTAGCCGGTGCGAAATATGGGTGAAATAAGTTTTTCGAGCGCCGATCTTTTGGGCCATGGCAACAGCTTCCGCCAAGGTGAAATGAGAAATATGAGATTCTTTTTGCAAGGCATTTAGGATCAACGTATCTGTCCCTTCGATCAAAGCAAGTGATTCCTCAGAGATATAATTTGCATCCGTGATGTAAGTGAAGTCTTTGATCCGGAATCCAAGAACGGGAAGTTTGTAGTGCATCACAGGTATTGGAGTGATTTGAACTCCTCCGATTACAAATTCTGAGTCGTCAATTTCGATTGCCTCTACCTGAGGAACGCCTGGGTAGCGATTGCCGGAGAAGATGTATGCAAATTCCTGCTTGATTTGTTTAAGGACATTCGGCTTTCCAAAAACAGGCATGTCTTTTTTCTGAAGGAAGTTAAACGGTCGAATATCATCCAGTCCGGCAGTATGATCTTTATGCTCATGAGTCATCAAGACTGCATCTAGTTTTTTGATTCCTGCTCGAAGCATTTGCATTCGGAAGTCCGGCCCTGTATCTACGACGAGGCTTAATCCATTTACCTCAATATGAATGGAAGCGCGGAATCGCTGATCTCTAAAATCCAGCGAGGTACATACTTCGCAATCGCAGCCGATCACGGGTACACCCTGCGAAGTACCAGTACCGAGTAGTGTGACTTTCAAAATTTGAGATGGGTTTGGCGAATTTCTGTCAAAAAATCCTGGTTAGACTTATTCGTAAAATCCTGAGGGTTAAAATTCAACTCAATCATGATGTCGACCAAGGCATTTATTTTTCCTTCTAAGGGAAAATATTTATTCACGATGACGATTTTACTTTCATTCAATACACAATACCCGGATTTGAAGTTCCCCTTTTCGTACCGAAGCATGAAATCTGTCTCGGCAAATAGATTTTCAAGTTTATCAAGGAAATGCTTAGTGTACTTTATGGCCATGGATTAGCTGAGATATTTCTTGACAGTAGCGAGCACTTTGTCAAAATCAAGGGGTTTTTGTAAGAATTCATCAAATCCAATTCTTCGAAATTCATCCATGGTGTAGTTGTTGATATTTCCGGAAATCGCAATAATGGGAAGTTTAGATTTGACAGGATCAGCCATAGCTCGAATCATCTTGGTACACTCTACCCCGTTCAAGACTGGCATATTCAGATCCATCAGAATTAAATCAAAATCTTCTTTCTCAAGAAAATCAAGCACTTGCTTCCCATTACGAGCGGCTTTCATCTCATAATTTTCAAATGCCAACACACTTTTAGTCAGGTTAATGATGATGGAACTGTCTTCCCCGACTAATATTTTCTTGTTATTGCTCATGATTCAATACTAAAATCTGTTGTGATATAGGTTTCAAAAATTGATTTTTCATTTTTTAATCTGTCAATTCCTGCGTTAACAAAACTCCAATTTCGAGCTCTGGTAAAATTCTCAATCTCCTGAGTTATTATGTAAATTGAGTTTGCCCCTAAGGTACCGGAATTCCCTTTTAAGGTATGAAGACTTTCCAGTAAATCGCCCTCATTTTTTTCATTACAGGCAATCTCAACCAATTTTAGCAACCTTGAAGTCTCCAAGATGAAGTCTCGAATCACTGCGCTTATGGTCTCAGGTGAGTTGAATTTCATCAGTTGAGAAATAATTGACTTATCCAATAAAACTGCGGAAAGTGAAGATCGGTCTGATTCCGAAGAAGTGTATGACCTCGCAAGCAGGTGCGACCCAATGACCTCCAAAAACTCTTTTGGTCTGATTGGTTTGGTGATAAAATCGGAAAAGCCCATATTCAAAAAGCCGATTCGATCGGATTCTTCAGCAAATGCCGTCACCGCAATCACAGGGCTTTCGGTCAATTCTCCATGATGGATTTTTTTCAAAGCAGAGATTCCATCCATCTTTGGCATTTGAATATCCATCAGAATCAGATCAAAATGCTCTTCGGTCAGATAATCAATAGCCTCGAGCCCGTTGATGGCACTCTTGAAGCTATAAAACTGCCCTACTAGAATTTCGAATAGCTTTCGGTTCAAATCATTGTCCTCAACAATCAGGACCTTTTTGCTTTTCATTTCTTTACTTTTAATTTTCAAAGTCAGAAAGTAGATAAAATATCCTTGGGAACACAAAAGTTTTTAATCCTTGTCGTCGGCCCTACTGCTGTAGGTAAAACTTCCCTTTGCCTGAATCTGGCAAACCGCTATCAGACGGGTATTGTTTCTTGCGATAGCAGACAGTTTTACCAAGAGATGAATTTAGGAACAGCCAAACCAAATCCATCGGAATTGGCCGCAGCGCCCCATTATTTCATCAACTCGCGATCTATCGAGGAAGAATATGATGTCAAGCAATTTGAAAAAGAG
>JBBQDY010000428.1:0-2973 GCA_038320155.1 Cytophagales bacterium | reverse complement strand
GGACCTCTCGCGGTCGTATGGCAACGGAGTTGGCTTACAAGCATTTGAAAATCAAACCCAATCTGGGATTGGGAGGATTATTTGAAGGGGTTTAAAAAACTGATTGAGTTTTTCGCATTTTGGATAAATAAATATTTTACGCCAATTTAAGTCTATCATGAATATAGCTATGTCAGAATCAGATCTTAAACTTAGTATCATAAGTAAAATTACTTCCATTTCGGACAGAGAATTACTGGAGGAAATCAATAAGCTGGTGAATTTAGAATCTGAGTTAGATTCTGTTTATGAGCTTTCCCCCGAACAAAAACTAGCTATAGAAAAAGGATTAAAAGATGTAGCTGAAGGTCGAGTTTATTCGTCAGAAGATGCTCAAAAAATGCTTCAGGAATGGCAAGACAAATAGCTTGGACTCTATCAGCTATTGGAGATAGATTTCATATCTATAAATTTTGGGAGGCGAATAATTTCAATTAAGTGGATCTAAAAACTACTTTTTCCCTTTTAGCGGGGAATTCATCCAGTAAGCTTCTTTTTCTGTTAGTTTTTTACTTAGTAACTCTTTGGATAAGGGGATTATTTTATCAATAAATTCGCCATCTATGGGCGCGATCTTCGAGGGAAATATTTTTTGAACAAACAGTTCACGGAATTGGAACACTGTTGAAGTCTTATCTTTATCCAATTCTCTGTTTTTTACATCCCGTACATTTTTTGTGGTCATGTTTAATTTGGAACTCATGTCATCAGCGTTTTCCGCCATAAATGCTGATGCTGATTCCTCCAAAAACAAGGTGACCTGCATCTCACCAGTTAGTTGGGCTCGTTGGATTCCCAGTTTTTTGCCGTCCAGCATGAAGTTGTAATTACTAGTGTCGCTCACCGAGGTTTCTTCAGGGATACTATTGAGATCCAATATGAATGCTTCTTTGTCTTTGCTGTAGGTAATCTCAATTACTTTGAAGTTTGTGTCATTATGGGTCTTGAATCCATTATTGAAGGAGATGTAGTTCAGGTACATATATGAGCCAACGCGGGAATATTCCGTCTGGACGGAATACATTAACTGGGCCCCCTGCATGGTTTTATTGTAAGTGGCGTATTCTATTTTGTGGATAGCAAAATTGGCTTTTTCGATATATAGCTTGCCTTCAGAAAAATTACGAGGTCCTCCGGCTTCAAACTTTGACCTGAATGAAATAGAATAGAGTGGAATAGTGTCGAGATACACCTCCTCTTCCATTTGAAGAAAATGGTTGTTCGCGAAATCCTTGATAAAGACGTCAACAAAAGAAAAGGAAAACCGATTGTTGTTTCTGATGGCGTCATGGAGCCTCAAAATACTTAGCTCGCTCCCACCCATAGGCGAGAGAACCCCATTCGGTATATATTTATTCTTGCCTCTCCCATATTTTGCTGGCTCATTGTCATACGGCTTGGTCGTGGTGGTGTCTATTGGGAAATCAGTATTCTGCTTGAATTCGTAAAGCTCAATCAATGTTTCAGTAATATCATTGCTAGGAAATCCTCGATCGTAAACTTGGACAATGGCTTCATTTAAATTAAGGTAATTCGTGTCGAGCAATTGGTAGTCTCTGTAATACCCAATATAGGAAAATGACTCTTGTGGATAATTAATCTTAAGGTTTGCGATGGCCAAATTCAAGACTCTTGAAGCAGAGAGGTTTCTCCTTTTTCTGGAGGATACAACTACCTCATCCAATGCACTGACGGAGGGAGTTATTTTTATAGAGTTGAGGATAGCGTCTTGAAGGTCTCTAAAAGCTACGGTTTTAGTCGTATAACCAATGCAAGAAATGATGAGTGAGTCTGCCTGCTTGCTGTATTCCCTCGGGATTTGAAAATCGCCATTTCCATTAGAAACAACACCTAGCATCTTGGTTTTTAATTTTATACTTGCAAAAGGTACTGGAAGGTCTGTTTGACCGTCAATAATTTTTCCCCTGAAGGCCTTCTCCTGACCATAAAGCAAGCTTACTTGACTAAAAAATAGAATTAAGAATATCACATTTTTCCTCACTAATACCATGTTATCGTCTCGTCTTAAATGAAATAATAAAAAGGAGAAGTTATTATAAGCTATCGAATTTTCAAAATGTTGAAAAATACTTAGTAGGTGATGAAACGTCTATGAATAATTCATTCCAAAAATCCGATAAAGAAAAAAAGCCACTCCAGATTTCTCTAGAGTGGCTTTTTACTGTTGATAAATTGAGGTTACTTTTTCAAAGAAGCCATATCAATTACAAATCGATACCGTACATCCCCTGCTATCGTTCGCTCATAAGCTTCATTGATCTCGTCCATTGCGATCACTTCCACGTCAGAGACAATGCCATGCTCGGCACAGAAATCCAGCATCTCCTGAGTTTCTTTAATTCCACCGATTAATGATCCGGCTAAACTCTTTCGGCCAAAGATCAAGGCTGTCGCATGGATTTGCTCAGGTGTAGGGGGAACTCCCAGCAAGACCATGACCCCATTTACTTTCAATAGATTCAAATAAGCCGAGTAATCATGAGAAGCCGATACCGTGTCTATAATCAGATTATATGATCCTTTCAGTCGTTTCATATTTTCAGGATCTGTAGTCAATTCGAAGTGGTGAGCTCCGAGGTAGTCAGCATCCTTCGCCTTCTCTGGAGAACGGCTAAGCATGGTGACTTCTGCTCCCATGGCAGAAGCAATTTTCACAGCCATGTGTCCCAAACCTCCCAAACCTACAACAGCGACTTTATCGCCTTTTTTTACATTCCAATGCTTCAATGGGGAATAGGTGGTGATACCTGCGCATAATAGAGGTGCAATTCCTTCGATTGGGAGCTTGTCAGAAACCGAAAGCACGAACTTTTCGGTAACTACGATTTGAGTAGAATACCCACCATAGGTAATGGTTTTCTTATCCTGAAGGTAGGAGCTGTAGGTGCCGGACATTCCTTTCTCACAGAATTG